>JABHKC010000089.1 GCA_018692315.1 Bacteroidota bacterium
TACAACCCACATCCCAGCGCCCGCCCGCCATTTTTTCTGGCCAACGCCTATAATTTTTATCAAAATTATTTTGGTGAGAACAACTGTTGATAATTGTCGATAACAATAAAATTCACGCATTCTGCAACTAATAGTCTCATTATTAGCCTCGTTCTAACTTTATTGCTGCCGTGGCATCAGAGAATTTTGGGAACAATACTTTTCGAAAATGCTGGCGATGGGCATAGCTAAGCAAGTAACAAGCCCTCCAACAATTATGGAAAAACCACATTTAGATTGCTGAATTTCAAGGTGATAATTAGTAAATTCAAAGAAAAAGGGCGACTTTACTTGCGGGGAGGATTGAGAAATTAGTATTGTCCCAAAATTCTCTGTAGCCTTGATTTTTATTTCTTTTTATCAAGAAAAAGAAAACAAAATTAATCTAAAGTGTTAATATTTAGTACGCAATAACATGTAAAAACGCAAATCGGACATTTAGCCTTTTACAAATTCAATTTACCTTTAGATGGGAAAAATGGTTATTTTCATGAAACTTTAGAAGGAGTTTGTTTCCTAAGGTTTTCGAAGAACAGCCTATGATAATGCAATTTAGTATTTTAGCTTACAGATAGCTATCAACAAAACATTTCATTTCAGCACCTCAAAAAAAGATTTAGCCTTCATTTGTTCTATATATTGCTATTTTTCTTTAGGGTACTTCTAAAAATGCAAACTCCTGCGTTGTTTCAAAATTTTAAGATACTCATTTACAAAAATAAACTCTGCTATTAAATTTTTTTACGCCTTGAATTTTACTATTTTAAGAACTCCCCTTTAATAGGATTCTTTTGTAACCATCTATTATATAGCCACATTGTAAATGCGGAGATAAAGCCAATTCCCATTAGAATAATCCATCCCATTGAATTCCAAAATGGATTTAGTTCTAATAAACCAGATTGAAGTTGAATTGCATTTTTACACATAATATCATGAAAGATGAATGCTCCGGCGGGTCCTCCAATTAGGGCACCGATTGCCAAAGGAAGATTTGCATATCCGAGAAATAATCCTTCCTGCCCTTTTGGTGCAAGAGCTCCGATATATTCATATGTTCTTGCTGATGTGAATAATTCTCCAAAGGCAATCAAACCAACAGTAAGTGTGATAAAAAGTGTTCCGAGAGGAATAAAATCTCCAAGAGTCAATGCTCTCACGCCACTACCCATAAATATTGGAATTAGGTTAATCATCATGGAAATGCCTATGATGATAATACCTACAATAATTGAATTGATAGGTTTCATCTTTCCGAACTTCTTAGTTATTAAAAGTTGAAAAAATACAATAACAAAAGGATTTGCCATTGTTACAAGATCGACTGCAGGATCTAACTCTACAACTTTTTGCAAGTATAGTGGCAATACATTATAGACCTGTGCATAGATAAAGAAAAATCCACTCGATACTATTAAAAATAAAGCAAACCTAAGATTCTTAAGAACCAAAATCATATCTGTGAGTATCCTGAGAATTGATTTTTTTGGTTTTGCTTCTGTCTGGTTTTGGCCAGATTCTTTTTCAGGATCGGTATAAAAAAGTAAAACTGCAAAAAATGCAAGAATTGAGAAAAAGACAGATACAGCAAAAATATAGCTCAGGTCAAATTCTTTTCTAACAACATAACTAACTCCTCTTCCAATAAGAGAACCAATATTTATTATCATATAAAAAATCCCAAAACCTAATGTTATTTTTGCACCGGCAGTTTTCTGAACCGTTCCTGCTATGCAAGGTTTTATTATGGAACCTCCAATACCGATGAACACTATGGCAAGAATTATTGGTAGAAGAATTCCTACACCTGCCGACATTTCGCTTCCAATTGTTTGATTAAGTGTATGATTTCCAAACCATACTGGATAACCCATTGTGAAATACCCTATTGCCAGAAATACAAAAGCGATTAGCATTGATTTTTTAAAGCCAATTTGATCGGCTATGGTTCCTGAAAGAATGGGAAGGAAAAATACCAGTGCCCATAATATTCCATTCAAATTACTTGGCCAGTAGTCTCCCAAGCCCAGTTGTCCGAGATACAGAACAACAAAGCTTGCCATTGCATAATAGGCTCCTCGTTCAAATAATTCTGTTAAATTGGCAGTCCAGAAGCTTCGTGGAAAACCATCATTTTTGTTTTCTTTAGTATTTTTCATTTTATAGTTTTAATTGATTATTTGGTTTTTGATTTACAATTGTGTAAGGTGTTTTCTTATGGATTGTTCAGAATTTCTTTGTCGTCACTTTATTTTGCATAATAAGTAGTTAAGTACTATACTTGTAAGCATAGTAGTGTGAGAGATGTACATATGGTTCAGTTGAATATTTGATTCTATGTTGGCTTTTTCTTCAAAAATAGTCTGTTATACCTATGAATATCTGTTAGCTAGCATTTCTGCAATTACTTTCGTTTCTATGAAATTCCTACCAGTAGTTTGTACAGAAAGAGCATATTGTCTTTCTGAATTAATAAGTACTATTTCAATAATGCCTGAATTCTCAATTTTCCGAATGAATCTTTTACCTCCATAATTTGTTGACCTCATAGCAACTACATATGGATTTTCTCTGATTCTTCTGCATAATTTATCCAATTCCTTTTTTCCATGATGATCTGCCAGATGAATATCCTTATCATTTGGTAAAATATCAGATTCTATTAGATTAACATCTCCTAGATTTTCAATAAATTCCAGCAATTCTAAATCTTCAAAAGATTTTTTACAAAAAATATTGAATATCTGATATGTTTCGGATACTGTTTCCTTTTCGATTAAAAGTGGCAGTTTGCTTCTCTGCCATAATGGAGATGAAGATAGACTTATAGTAAGGCTTTCATATAAATGAGCTGCGGCTAGGCCAATGCATGCAGTTTTAGGGAAATTATTTTCAGAATCTTCAAATTGATATTTAGAATCAATATATTGACTAAATATTGTTTCATCATCTTCATCAATATAAGGAGGAGCAATAATTCCAAACAAGAAGTTTTTCAAATCAGGAGAAACATCTTTATCTATTAACCAATCTTTGAATGAATAATCAGGAGCTAATTGTATTTCATCTACACATAAATCTGAGAGTATATTTCCAAATCCTTTACTTTTTGATTGAATTATACTATGTATAAAAGGTTTCATCTTATCTCTTGCCGCAAATTTATTGGCAGAAAGAGGGTATGTGCTTAATTCATTAAAAAATAGATTCATACCTATATCAGTTTTGATAGCAGATTACTCCATTCATCTAGAAGATTTTTAGGATAATCACTTAAAGTTCCATTTTCATCTATTTTAATATCTGTTATAGCAGAGTATTGCTCTTGCTCTTCAACTATTTTTTTGAAATAAAACAAAATACAATTATTCTTCAAATCTGGGTTTTCTTTAATACCAACTCTTATTCCATTTAATATATGATCACTATGCGTTTCAATAATGATTTGAACATTATTTTTAGATACTAATGAAATAAGCTTTCCTAGTTCTGCTTGACCTCTTGGATGAATATGACTTTCTGGACTTTCAATAATTATTAAACTACCTGACTTTGCAGCTAATAATGCAGTTACGACATGGAGTGCATAAGAAATACCAAAACCAACATTTTCTGGTTTGAATGCCATTGTTTTACCAAAAGTTGGTTGATTATATTCATACTCAAGCTTTACAAAATCTGATGAGATATTGTCTGTTTTCACATTTATATTGGGAGATATTTCTCCTAGCCAAAGGTTTACTTGATGAATTAAGCTTTTATCTAGTAGTTTTTCATTTTTATTTGTGGTAATAATCGTAGTATCTGAATGTAAACAATTTTCAAATTCAATAGATTCAGACGCCCTAACTTCCAAATAATGAACTGTATATTCACCTTTCGCACCTAAACTATTTTCATACGACACATTTGATAAACTTTTACTATGATGTGATTTTGGTTCTATCCGATTAGCATTTAAATATTGAAAAGTATTTCCAAAAAGTCCACTAGTATCATCATTTGGAAAGTTATTTTCTGTCTTTTTATTTGAATCCCCAATGATAAAAATATCTGAATCTTTTTCATAATCAAAGATCATGTTGTAAGGTTCTTCATTAGCCAATTGAAGATTGATAGTTAATTTATCCTTTGCATATTGATATAATGCATCTCTTGAATTTCCAATTCTTATTAAATCTCCATTTAAAGATAAAATACCTTTGTTTAGTTTCTCGCTTGATTGCCTTAAAACCAAGAGAGATTGTATAAATGAAGACTTGCCTTGTCCATTTAGACCTAACAATACATTTAAATTACGAAGATGAAAATGCTTATCTTTTATGCACTTAAAATTCCTAAGCTCAATTGATTTTATCATAATTCTTTATTTAAGGTATCTTGAATTAACTGTTGAATAGTACGATGTCTGTAATTTGCTCTTTTCTTATCTCCAGTTGCACTTGTAATTGATGTAAATAAAAATTCATTGGTAGCAAGGAGATGTTTTAGCTCCTTTTTGAACTCTTTCTTTTTTTGTTTAAGAATACTACGCTCATCATTTGATAATATCGCAAATTGTGTTGACATAGTGTCAAACAAAGCTTTATTAATTGGAGGCATTCTTTTATAATCACGATAAACTTTTCTAAAAGCCTCTTTACCAAAAATATCATAAGCTAGAGTCATCGATGCTGAAAATTGATTTGCAATATCCACAAGTTCATCTTCAGTTTTATCATAAATTGTTCCCATTGCTTTACTCATAAATGAATCCAAATCCTGACCAAACTCTTTTGAACCATATTTTTCTACACCTAATATGTAAAAAGCTAAAAATCTATTAGCGAAATCTCGATCTAGCATTCGGCGAGTATTTATTTTGTGTTGAGTTGCCTTTTTGAAGGCTTTATCTTGTGCTAGCTCCGAAATAAATATAGAAGGCTTTCCTTGAAATAAAGCATGTCGTATTTCCTGAGGCTCTAATACTAATCCACCAGTATTAATTCTTTTAAAAATATTAAATTTTACGTCAGAAGGAGTTCCTGGCATAATCTTATATATTACAACTTGGGCTTCTTCAATAATTCTTTGCAAATCATCAGATAAATCATCCCAAAATTTCCCATTTAAATGGGTAAGGAATTCAAGATTTGTCAAAGGTTGTGATTTGTCAACTACAAAATTTCTAATACTACTTAGTCTTTGCAAACCATCAACAATTAACCAATTATTATCATCGCTTGCATCAAAAAAGAAAGCAGGTAATGGAAACCTAATTAAAACAGATTCGATTAATCTACTTTGTTTTATTTTATCCCAAAGGTCGTCTTGTCTTTGAAAATAACTCGACGTATCCATTTGAATATTGCCTCTTTTTATTCTTTTTATTAAAGTATCTAAAGAAGGAGTTTTTGTTTCCATTTTAATCAAAGTAGGATCAAATGGTTTTTCCATCAGTCCCAGTGAACTATCCTCCAATTCTTTTTCAGTTCCATCTTCAGCCTCAATTGGATCATTTACGAGTTGAATTATATTTACATTATTTTCTTCCATTATTTAGAGTTTTTAGTTCTTGGACAACCATATATATAGCTACTAATGCCTGTTCTTCATATATACCTATTTGATATTCCAGATCAGCCAGCCAAAGAGAATTTAATGGTCAATGTATATCTTTCTCTGTAAATAAGTGCCTTAGATATAGATTCTGTTTTTCTCGTTCTGTTTTATTAATACCCCCAAACTTATTCATAATGTGTAATTTAAAATTATTCACTGGACAAAAATATACAAATTAGAACATGATAGGTAAAAATTGGCAAATATGTTTATAAGATAGATGTAGTTTGAGAATTTTGTGCAATAAGTACACTGTTTTTTTAACTTGTTGATAAAAATGTTAATCATAGATAAAAGCCCATTTTTCAAAAGGATTTTACTATTCATTCCTTCAATTAATTCTCAGCAAACCAAGATTTCAGAGTCAAAATTTCTGTAGAAATCGAGGGTGATAGGCTGCCGATTAGATTTCCATTTTCGTCAATCAGAAACTTTTGAAAATTCCATTGAATTTGGGTGTCAAGTACACCGTTTTCCGATTTTTGAGTTAGCCATTTGTAAATCTCATCAGTGGTAGTTTTTGTAGCATTTTTGCTGTCAATCGGATATGATTTGTAAATGTATTCGCAAACCGAAACTTTAGCCATTAATGGAAATGTTAGTCCGTAGTTTTTTGTGCAAAACGTTTTAATTTCATCGTTGGTTCCCGGCTCTTGTTGCAGAAAGTTGTTTGCCGGAAAACCAATTATTTCAAACTTGCTGGTATCCATGGTTTCATATATTTCCTGCAATATCTTATACTGTGGAGTAAGTCCACATTGCGATGCAACATTAACTACCAGTACTTTTTTACCTTTCAATTTCGATAAAGCAAACTGTTTTCCATCAATTGTTTCTACTGTGAAATCGTGAAAATTCTTTTTAGCTTTGTTTTGATTTGACTGTCCTGTTTGTTTATATATTTTAAATCCAGACGAAATTGTAAATACTACAATTAGCACTGCGACTGATAACATTATTTTTTTTCTCATTTTTCCTCCTATTTTTATAATCTAATTCATAATACTGCACAAATGTATGTGTTCGTAGAAATTAATACAATTAAATATTTAGATTATATAGTGCCTCTAAGAAAACAGTTCAAAATTAAAAACATCTCTTTTTGCGATATTTCTATTTTTTTCATTTGTCTAATACAAAAGCATTTACTGCATGAAAGAAAATAGAAATATCATCAAAAATAAATTATTTTATAA
>JABHKC010000090.1 GCA_018692315.1 Bacteroidota bacterium
GAAGTCCGGCAGGTGGTTTCTGGACAGGCTTTGGCATCGATTCTTTATCAGGAAATTTTTTGCCGGATTCAACCGGAACTTTTGAAATTATTTACACTTATACAGATTTGCTATCCTGCACAAATCAAGACACTATCAATCTGAATGTAGTTGAGCCGGCAATTGCTGAGGCTGGTGCTGACACTGCAATATGTTTGGACAGCGAGCCTTTGCAATTGTTTGGAAATGCAGACTCAATTTCATATTGGACTGGTCAGGGAATAATAGATTCTTTAAATGGAAATTGGTATTTTCTCCCGCCGGATACCGGAATTTTTACTTTATTTTTCCATTATGGTGTAGGAAATTGTTACAATTACGATAGCATATTTGTAACAGTTTATCCCTTACCCGAAATAATCATAGACTCAAGTTTTAATATTTGTATTTACGAAAATGATACAAACTTGTCGGAAAATCCTATTGGCGGTTTTTGGAGTGGAGTTGGTTTGACAGATTCATTGGAAGGCATTTTTGATCCAGCAATTGTTGGCGTTGGAGAATATACTTTGGAGTACTACTACTTCGATACAACAACAAAATGTGATAATACAGATAGTTTAATAATTTCAGTGAAACCAAAACCAACAAGCTTATTTTCAATTGATTCAATTATTTGTATAAATGTACTTGAATCTGCCTATAACTTGTCTGAAGGTGCATCAGAATTTGAGTGGTGGATTGATGATTCACTCGCAAGTTCTAATTTTGAACCGGATATTATAATAAGTGATACCGGATATTTTGACATTCAACTTTTTGCAACATCGCAATTTGGCTGTGAAGATACATCTCTACAAGAAATTTACGTGATAGAGCCACCTTTTGCAGATTTTGAATTATCGCCGGCTTTTGGTTGCGATTCATTTATGGTTGGTTTTACAAATAATTCAATTGGTTATAATTGCACATATTTCTGGGATTTTGGTAACGATAGTTTGAGCAATGCAGAATACATTCATCCCGACATTCCTTATGTTTTAGATGGCATTGTTGACAGTATTTTTATTGTAGAATTAGAAGTAAAAAACCAATGCGGTATTTCAACTCATTTCGATAGTGTTCATGTATATTCTGTTCCAAACGTAAATTTTTCAATTATCGACAACAGTGGATGTAAACCCTACACATTAGATCTTTCAAATGTTATAATAGATATTCCTTTAGGTTGGGAATGGAATTTTGGGGATAATACCGCTTCAACCAATTATGTAACCGAACATGTTTATCTTGATTCAGGAAATTACCAATTAGAACTTTTTGCATATGGACCTGTACAATGCATAAATAATGGATTTATAACTTATATAACAAACGTAATAGTTTATGAAAATCCTACAGTTTCAGCAATTCCAAAAATATCAGAAATATGCGAAAATGATTCCACTATAATATTACTTACCGGAGCCGAAAAATATATCTTTGAGTCTATTAACTTCATTGACAGTACATTAAACTCTCAAATTTCGCTATCGCCCAGCGATACAAGCTACTATCTTATTACAGGAATTGATGCCAACAATTGCATAGATACGACCAGTATAGCTGTATTTGTAGAGCCACTTCCAATAGTTAAATTAGGAAATGATACATGCTTAGAAGAAGGTGAAAATATCGTTTTAGGTATAAATGCCGATTATTATACGTATTTATGGTCAACCGGCGACACAAGCCAATATATTTCTGCGTCTGCCGCTATTTCAGAATATTGTTTAGAAGTAATTCCAAAAAATTGCTTTTCAGAAGAAACTTGTATTTTGATTGATTTTTGTCCACTCATAAATATACCCAATGCATTTTCTCCAAACGGAGATGGGAATAACGATGTTTTGAATGTTTTGGGGCATGGCATAGAAAAAATCGATTTCAAAATATACAATAGATGGGGAATGTTAGTTTTTCACTCAAACGACATAAATCTGGGCTGGGATGGCAGCTATCAAGGTAAAAATCAAGAAACGGAAGTTTATGTCTATATTCTTGTAGTGAAACTTAAAAACTCAAGCGAATTAGTAAAAAAACATGGGAATGTTACTCTACTTAGATAAAACAATAAAATATATATTGTCTGTGATACTATGTTTCTTAATATTAGATTCAGTACAATCTCAGGATATACATTTTAGTAATATTACCAATTCTCCATTATTTTACAATGTGGCATTTTCAGGATATTCAAATTACAATAGATTAGGTATATTGCATAGAAATCAGTGGCGATACCCAACTAACAGCGAACCATATAATACTAATAGTTTGTGGGGCGATTTAAAAATTCCCAATTGTCAGAACTATAATTCAAAACTTATAGATCAGGACTGGATTGGCATTGGCGGGCAAATAATACACGATGCAGCTGGTGATGCAAACCTGACAACACTTTCAGAAAATTTGAGCTTCGCCTATCATTTTGGCTTAAAAAATGGAGTTTTAAGTTTTGGAGCAGGAACTGGTTTAAATCAAAAACGCATTGATAAAAACTCATTGTACTTTGAAAATCAATGGACTGGATATGGTTTTAATCAAGATATCCCAAATTATGAAAATAGCTCTCTTGGCGAATTCATTTTTCCGAGTTATTTCGATTTGAAATTTGGTACAATTCTCACCATACAACCCGCAAAAAAGGAATATAGATTTAATATAGGTTTTGCAGTAAATAATATCATTTTTCAAAAAAACTCATTTTATGAAAGTGGGAATAATGTATTATTTCCTCGTAAAAATATTCATGCAAGCTATTTTGGAAAATTCAAATCTATTTATTTTGAGCCATTTTTAATACATTCAAATCAGAATACTTCGTATCAAACTATTTTCGGTCTGAAATTGCATCAAATATTCCATAAAAATCTAAGTCTCACCTTTTTAAGTAGGATTGGTGGTTTTAGCGAATTTGATAATGTACAAAGAGATTTTTTGTTTGATATCAGCTTAAAGCAAAAAATTGATAATAAAAACGAAAAGAAAAATATAACTATTGAATACAGTTTTTGCACCGACATCAATACAATAAATAATATTTATCAAACAAAACCAAGCAAAACAATAATTTCACCGGAATTATGTATCAAAGCCTATTTCAACAAATGTAGCACAAACCATATAGATAAAGCCCCGGGAAGAATTGAAAGTGGCAGAAATAGAAATAACATTAAGGAACGTACACCAATAAAACCCAATGAAGTTTTCAGAGACATTTGCGAAAGATTGAAAAGAAAAGAAAAGTACAGATTAAAAGGAAAACGTTCATTTACAATTGAAGGAGGCTTTGGTTATTCGTTGAGTAGTAGCAATTTTGCTACACCAAATTTTGCAGAAAACACAGGAATTGCATATT
Source organism: Bacteroidota bacterium (assembly GCA_018692315.1). Lineage (NCBI taxonomy): Bacteria > Pseudomonadati > Bacteroidota > Bacteroidota bacterium. Next base: position 3,380 of record JABHKC010000090.1, read on the forward strand.
CACTTAATATGACATATTTAAGTCATTTCTACGAATTTTTAGCTTTAGGATTCGAAATAAATCCAAGCAAATATGAAAACACAGTATTTGTTCCGCTTAACTTAAAAGCACATTTAAATATTTCTTTCAGGTTATTTTCAATCTATTCAAGCACATCGGTAGGTTATTCGCTTGAGTTTCATTCTTCTTTCCCGGGAATTATGTTTAACGAAATGGGCGGAATATTTGCACGAGAAGGAATTGGGCTAATGAAATTTATTCCAAATAGAAATATGGCTTTTAGTATTGAAGCAGGCTATCAGTTTCAACAATACTTAATCGAATATTTTGAAACAAACAACCTTTCTAATGGCTCAAGCGGAAAAATAATAGGAGAAATCCCTATGCCCTACTTAAAAGTTGGCATCTCTTTTTATTTTAGAAAAAGGCATTAAAATTTACTTATAAAGTGATAAATCCTCACCCTTTTTTGATGAGGATTTAAGCAAGTCAATTTAATTCTTACGCTCAACAAAATCCATAAAAGCTTTCTCGCCTTCAGTTTTCCAAAACTCATCGTAATGCTCCCATTTGTCATAGTTTTTGCTTTTTGCTGGCTCACATTTATTATTATGAAATCTGCTCATAAATGTATCGTGATGCGAACCCTTGTGAGGATGTTTAAATCCTCCAAAAATTAACCGAGCCAGAACAACTATTGCAACAGCTTGCCAAAATGTAATTTCAATAAAACCAAACAAATCGGGCAACAACCAATTCCATAGCAACATGACTCCATAACCTATTGCCAGAGCAAAGGCACTTGCTCCTACTATTCCAAGTAAAACTAAACCAGTAGTTTTAATTACTTTCTTAAATGTAATATTACATCGCTTTTTACTTTCTAAATTTTCCATTTCAAATTAATTATTTAATAAATATTTTAACAAATTTCATTTTTTTATGAGAACCATCACCTACTTGCTAAGCTCAAGATTTAAAATTTCAGGCTTCGTTCTCCATTTTCATAATTTTTTGCAATTTCCCCAAAGCCCTGTGCTTTCGCGAAAGCAAAGTGCCGATTGGTACTTCCCACATTATCGATAATTCCTCGAATGATTTTCCTTCAAACTCCACTTCATAGATAATTGTCTTTTCTTCCGGTTTCAATTTGTCGATAGCAATAATCAATTTTTTCTGTAAATCCGGATTTTGGCTTATTGGTTCGTCCTCGTCAGAACTATCAACAAGCTTTCTCAACAAAGAATTCTCATCTCTTTCGTCGATAAAATTTTCGATTGAAGTATTTACATTTGGTTTTCGCTGATAATCGATAATTTTATTTCTAATTGCCCTATAAAAATAAGCTGCAAGATTTTCAATTGGTGCATTAATGTCGAGTTTAGAATAAATATTTATAGCAACATCCTGAACAATATCTTCGGCATCAGCACTAAAGTAATTATTGCTAAATCTACTATTCACATAATTAATAAGCTTATAGTATTCACTGTTAAGGAAATTCCTAAAACTATTTTTTATGTCGTTTTTAGCACTCATATATTATAGGACGCAGAAAAAAAATATTATTGCATTTTAGTAATTTGAAATTTGGATTACATATTTTAAATAAATTCGCAAATTTGAGTAAATGAAAAATGTAAACAAATAATTTAGGTAACAATGGAAAATGATTATATTTTTGTAATTTAAATTAAATATATATGACAGAGCTAATATCCATAAAAGAAGCAAGCTTATGGGCAAGTAAACATCTAAATAAAAATGTTACAACTTCGAATATTTCATATTTAATACAATACGGCAAAGTAAAAAAATATGCAGACAATAGAACAACTACTGTTAATAAATATGATTTATTAAATTATTACAAAAGTTTTAATGGCCAAAGAGAAACCGACTGGCGAGAAAAACTTGGTGATGATTTAAACTGGGCTTTGTCTTTCGATAATTTAAAAGAAAAGGACACGACAAAACATATTCATAGATTACATCCATATAAAGGGAAATTTATACCTCAACTTGTTGAATATTTTATTGACAATCATACTGATAATTTCAAAAAAGAAATATATTTTAATAAAGGAGATATTATTCTTGACCCATTTTCTGGAAGTGGAACCACAATGGTGCAAGCCTGTGAGTTAGGTATGCACGCAATAGGTATTGATATTTCAGCATTCAATTCACTCATTGCAAATGTTAAAGTTAGTGAAGTTGATTATAAAGATTTGAATAATGAAATAGAACAAATAACTGAGGCTTTAAAAGGCTTTATTTCTCAAAATAATAATGCACAATTTGAAAATGAATTACTCGAAGAATTAAATATCTTCAATAAAACTTATTTTCCTTCACCTGAATTTAAAATAAAAGTTAATAAGAAAGAAATAATAGAAAGAGATTATGCACAAAAAAAAGAAAGTGAATTTTCACTAACTTTCAACAAACTTCAAGAAAAATATAATCTGAATTTAAAACAAAACCGGACTAGTAATTTTCTTGAAAAATGGTATCTCAAACCCGTAAAAGAGGAAATAGATTTTACATTTAATGAACTCAAAAAGGTTAAAAATCATACTACAAAAAAGATAATAACAATAATATTGAGTAGAACAATTAGGTCTTGCAGAGCAACAACCCACGCCGATTTAGCGACACTCAAAGAACCTGTAACAAAAACATATTATTGTAGAAAACACGGGAAAATATGTAAACCCTTGTTTTCAATACTTTCTTGGTGGGAAAGATATAGTAAGGATACTGTGAAGCGACTTTATGAATTTGAAAACTTGCGAACAAATACAAATCAAGTCTGCTTGCAAGGTGATGCAAGAAATATTGATATTTTTTCAGAACTTAAAACTAAAAATTCTGAATTTGCTCAATTGGTAAATAATCAAAAAATAAAAGGTATTTTTTCAAGTCCACCCTACGTTGGTTTGATTGACTATCACGAACAACACGCCTACGCCTACGATTTGTTTGGTTTCAAAAGAAATGATGAATTAGAAATCGGACCTCTATATAAAGGTCAAGGACAAGAAGCAAGAAATTCGTACATTGAAGGAATTGCACAAGTATTAAATAATTCAAAAAAATATTTACAAGATAATTACGATATTTTTCTTGTAGCAAATGACAAATATAATATGTATTCAATTATTGCAGAAAAATCTGGAATGAAAATAGTAAACCAATATAAAAGACCCGTTTTAAATAGAACAGAAAAAAATAAATCAGCATATGCTGAAATAATATTTCATTTAAAAGCAAAATAGTTATGGAGGAAAAATCATTATTTCAAATTTCAGTCGAAGATGCTCAATCTTCTGCAAAATACAGAATCGGAAGAAAACTTTCAGATGAAGAATTAAATGATCTTCAAAAATATCTTCAATATGCTTTTGAAGATTGGGGTTTTATTTTAAAAGATGCTATTTTAAAAACAACAGGTGCAAAAGAAATAGCTACAAATTAATATTATGCCATTATCAATAGAACAAATAAAATCAGTTGAAGACACCATCAGAAATAGTCTGAGAAACAGATTCAACACCTATAATCCTGAACCAGCAGTAATGCCATTTCATACAAGATTGTTAGGTAAAGATAGACTTGCACTATATTCTTTTATTCATTCGTTGAATACAAATTTTGGAACTACAATATTTGAACCTGTTGCAGCTTCTTTGGCTTCAAGCAGATTTAAAGTTGTAAAACTTCAAATGAAATCTGGATCTCAAATAAGTGAAAAAGCGCAATATGAAATTCAGAAAATTATGGATGAATTAACCGCAGCTAATCAAAAACCCGATAAGAATAAGGAAATAGAAATTATCCGTAAAGTATGTCAAAAAGGCGAAATGCGAACCGTAAAACCTACAAGAGTTGATATTTATCTTGAAAGTGAAGATGATGAAATATACTTGTTCGATATTAAAACAGCAAAACCAAACAAAGGTGGATTTAAAGAATTTAAAAGAACTCTTTTAGAGTGGACTGCAACTGTTTTATCAGAAAATGCAAATGCAAAAATAAATACGCTAATAGCTATTCCATATAATCCATATGAACCAAAACCTTATAGTCGTTGGACAATGGCTGGCATGCTAGATTTGGAGGAAGAACTTAAAGTTGCTGAAGAATTTTGGGACTTCCTTGGAGGTAAAGGGGCATACGTTGATTTACTTGGTTGTTTTGAACGAGTTGGAGTAGAAATGAGACAAGAAATTGATACCTATTTTGCTCGATTTAATAGATAAGTTATCAAATTTAATCACAATATTTTTATTGTCAATAAAACTATTAAATTAACCAATAACCGAAAAAAATCTATTTTTGCAAAAAAAATTAGCTAATGGCATTAATAAGAGCGGTTCGGGGTTTTACACCTAAGTTTGGAAAAAATTGTTTTTTTGCTGAAAATGCAACAATTATTGGCGATGTAGAAATGGGGGATGATTGCTCTGTTTGGTACGGTGCAGTTTTGCGTGGAGACGTAAATTCTATTCGTATTGGAAATAAAGTTAATATACAAGATGGCACGGTTTTGCATACTCTATATCAAAAATCAACTGTTAATATTGGCAACAATGTATCTGTAGGCCATAATGTTACAATTCACGGAGCTACCGTCAAAGACAATGTTCTAATAGGAATTGGCGTAACAATTTTAGATCATGCAATTATTGGAGAAAACTCTATTATTGCAGCAAATTCACTAGTATTATCAAATACCATTGTTGAGCCCGGTAGCATTTATGCCGGTGTTCCTGCAAAAAGAATAAAATCAGTCGATCCGGGGCAAACAAAAGAAATGATTGAAAAAATTGCAAACAATTATCTTTTTTACGCTGACTGGTATAAAGAGTGATTGATTTCTTATTTATTATTTATTGGTATTAAAATACTATAAAACCTTGATTCTTAATAGCTAAACTTTTAAAATCGAATTTCAAGTTTAAGCATCATAGAAAAATTAAAAAACTATCGAAAGCACAAAATCACATATAGCAGTTTTTTCAGCAAACCTCATTTACGGCGTCAATTACACAATTGCAAAGGGCATAATGCCAGACTATATCCAACCATTCGGGCTAACTATGCTAAGGGTTTTTGGAGCAATTTTTCTGTTTTGGACTTTAAGTTTTTTTTATAAAAATGAGAAAATTGAGAAGAAAGATTTTTTTCGTTTAGCACTTTGCGGACTTTTTGGTGTGGCAATAAATCAACTAATGTTTCTGAAAGGATTAGATTATACAAATCCTATAGACGCATCAATTATAATGACTGTAAATCCAATATTAGTGTTGATTATTGCAAGTTTTCTGATTAATGAAAAAATTACATTCCTCAAAATCTTAGGAATTATTGTTGGTGCTGCCGGTGCATTAACTCTAATTTTATTCAGCGGCAAAGCAAGTTTTAGCTCTAATACATTTTTGGGCAATTTGATGATGTTGGTAAATGCTTCATCTTATGCAGTTTATCTTGTCATTGCAAAACCTTTGATGCTGAAATATAAACCGATTACTGTGATTAAATGGGTTTTTCTATTTGGTTCGTTTGTGATTATTCCGGTTGGATTTAAAGAATTTGGAGAAATAGTTTGGACAGAAATCCCTATAAATATTTATTTATCAATTTTATACCTAATAGTTTTTACTACTTTTTTCGCTTACTTGTTAAATATTTATGGTCTGAAGATTTTAAATTCCTCAACTGTAAGCATTTACATTTATTCACAGCCAATTTTAGCTGCAATTGTTGCAATTATTTTAGGCAAAGACTCTCTTGATTTTATAAAGATTTTGTCAACCATTTTAGTTTTTATAGGGGTTTTTCTCGTGAGTAAGCAACAGAAATGAAAGCTGATTGTAAAACGACTAAGGCATTGCTAAAAAGATTTCTGTCGAAAAATTAAAGGGACTGAAGTTTCTTTTGGGCTTCCTATTTTGATTAATTCCCAGGCATTGTCATAATCGTCAATTTTATTTTTAACAATTGAAAATCTATCTTGCCTTAGTGATGCAGATTCCAACCAATTCACCGGTTCAATACGGTATTTCATGACAGAACTTCCCGAAACTTTCACATCTATCTCAATATATTCTTGCTTTTCAAAATCAGGAATTAAAATTGTTATCTCTTTCATTTTGGCTATTGGTTTTGAACAACATTTTCATGAATTATTTTCCCATCGAAAAGTCTTATAATTCTCTGACAATAGTCGGCATCGCGCTGCGAGTGAGTTACAATTATTATTGTAGAACCGTTTTTATTCAAATCTGACAAAATATTCATAAGCTCCTCACCATGCGATGAATCTAAATTTCCGGTTGGCTCATCGGCTAAAATCAATTTTGGCTGAGTAACAATTGCTCTTGCCACAGCTACACGCTGTTGTTGTCCGCCTGAGAGCTGAATTGGGAAATGATTTCTTCTGTGAATTATTTTCATCTTTTCGAGAATTTCCATCACTTTCTTTTTGCGAACCGAAGATTTTTGTTTTAGATAAATCAATGGTAGCTCAACATTTTCAAAAACTGTTAGTTCGTCAATTAAATTGAAATTTTGAAAAACAAACCCAATATTCTCTTTTCTTAAAAGAGCTTGCCTTTTTTCCGATAATGTAGAAACTTCTTGTCTTAAAAATGAATAATTGCCTGAATCCGGATTGTCTAACAATCCTATTATGTTCAATAATGTTGATTTTCCACAGCCAGATGGTCCCATAATTGCCAAAAACTCACTTTCATCTACTTTAAATGAAACTTTATTTAATGCAATAGTTTCAATCTCATATGTACTGAAGACCTTGCTTATATTTTCTAACTTTATCATATTGTTTGAAACAAGAAATTCTAAAAACTAATTTTATAAAATGCAAATAAATAAATTATTCCTAAATAAATTGTAATTGATGATATTAGTAAAATAATATTCAGTGTTGAAATTCTATTTTTCTTTATTGCCCTTAATTCCATAATTCAAATTTTCTTGCAAAATTACATTTTCTATACCAATTGATATAATTACTTATAGTATTGACGTTTAGCTCGAATTATTATGAGAATAAATTCTGTTTTTGTTCGGAAACGAATTTAGGAATGTTCGATTTTGAACAGCTAAAACTATTTTTTTATTGTCCCGCAGATTTCGCAGATTATCGCAGATATGATAAAAAATCTGTGAATCTATGGAATAAAAGAATAGTTCAAATATATTGAAAATGAATCCATTCGTAAAATCATTGATTTTTTCTCGCAGATATCGTGAATTATCGCTAATGTGATTTATTAATCTGTGAATCTTTGGCAAATTTCGTTTTTACAATTTTCGGAAAATACTCTCATAAGAGAAACTCAATTTCGCCATAATTAAACTCAGAAATACCATCATTATTTTGCAAGAGAAGCTGTCCCAACTTATTCACTCTAACTATTTTAGCCTCAATGATTCCCGAATCAGATTTATATTTTCGAACTTGATTTTTCAAATACAAATATTTAAAATAATCATCGTCTAATTTTGAAAACTCTTTGCACTTAAGTTGAAAATATCTATACGAAAGGGATTCTAATAGTTTCTCAATTTCTATATTAATATCAAATTCTTTATCGGTCAAAATATTTAAGGAAGTAGGATTTGGAGCATTGCTATGGAATTTATGCTGATTTAAATTTAACCCGACTCCAATAATAGAATGACTCAAATAATCTGTTTGTATTGAATTTTCGATTAAAATGCCGGCAATTTTTTTGTCCTCAACATAAATGTCGTTTGTCCATTTAATTTTTATATTTTTTACAATTTTTGATAGATAATCAACCAGCCCAAGCGAAACTGCTTTCAACAAATAAAACTGATTTTCAGCTTTGAGGAAATCGGGAAAAACAAGTAAACTAAAAATTATGTTTTTGCCATTTTCGCTTTCCCAATGATTCCTCCCCTGCCCTCTTCCAGCCGTCTGATAGTTTGAGACTATGACAAAATTTTCATTTCTATTTTCATTTTCTAATATTTCTTGGGCAGCTTTATTGGTAGAATCTACACTCGATAGGAAAATCAGATTTTTTGTAAAAATATCTTTCTTCATTTTTTAATTCAATTTTTAGAAAATTCTATAATGTGAATCCTATACTTTAGCATACAATTTTGCCATAGATTCACAAATTTATAAACAATCACATCCGCGAAATCTGTGGGATAACATTAATCTAATTTAAGAATGAATTCATATTCAATAAATAAAAACTATCCAATTTTGCCAGTAAATTCCAGATGAGCTAAAACCAATCGCAGTTCGCTATAAGTTATATCATCTCCAAGTGCAGATTTTGCATCATTTAATGACTGGTTTTCGTGATTATTAAAATGATCGGATATAAGTTTAGTTTTTTCGCTACTCATCAATTTTTCAATAGGGATTTCGCCACTGGCAACAAAAGTTGCTAAATGACCTTCAATTGTAGATTCTACATATCCTCTTACTTTTGCAATTTCTTGGATAGTTTTGCCGGCATTCCACAAATCAAAACTAATTTGTCTGGTAGGAGTCTTCACTTTTTTTGGCTTTTCAGTTTCTGTCTCCTCTGCAAAATCCATTTCAATATTTTTCTCTTTGCAATATGCAATAGTCAATTCAAGAAGTTCTTTACCGAACATTTCAAACTTTTTCTTCCCGAATCCATTTATTGCTTTCAAAGATTTTGCGGTAACCGGCAATTGTTCACTCAATTCTCTCATAGTTTTTAAGTGCAAAACCATAAAGTATTCGCACTCAAGTTCTTCTACTTTTGCATTTCTCCATGCTACGAGTTCCTTATAAAACTCCGGATTCACAATATCTTCGCTGATTTTTTTGTTTGCTTTTTTATTTTTAGATTTTTGCACCTTTTCATCGAGCTTTGCTTTGGCTCTAACTTCCAAAAAATCTTTAACAATAAATCCATTTTTGCAATTTTGAAAGCAAGCCAATTTCAAGTTTGCCTCATCTGACACTTTATTTATAGCATCGTTTAGTAATTTCCTAACTGCTTTATTATCTGTTTCGATAGAAAAATCACCAAGACTTTCTGTTACATTTTGTGAAATTTTTTCTGAGAAATAAGTTGAGGCTTTTTTTATCCTTGCTTGCAAAACTTCATCATTTTCGGAATTGGCTGATTGAAAAAACAAATTATCTAATTGTTTGCCGAATTTCAAAGACACATCTAATACATCTCTTTCAAAATTTTTACTCACTTCGAGAAATACATCTAAAGGCTTGTCCTGCAAACTATTAGAATGCTCCCTTAAAAGCTTAATAGAATAAAGTATTAAAATCCGTAAGTTTTCAAAATTGAAAAGATCTGTTATCAAATGCTTCTCAAAATCCTTTTTTGAGCTTTCAAGTTTTGATTTGTCCGGCTGGTTTTCTTCAATATTTTTGGTGTAATTTTCTACAATATGGTTGTGCTTTACACTTTGTTTTTGAAATGGCGTGCTCAAAACCAAGCCATCAAACGATTTTAGCCGACTAAGTGCAACATAAACCTGTCCGTGTGTAAAAGCATCCTCAGCATCAATAATTGCTTTTTCGAATGTCAAGCCCTGACTTTTATGAATTGTAATTGCCCAAGCCAATTTAAGAGGATATTGTGTGAAAGTTCCGTCAATAGTCTCCGAAATTTCTTTAGTTTGCTCGTCTATTGAATATTTCATTTTTTGCCATTCAACCGGCACAACGTTTATTTCTTCATTGTCTCCTTTGCATTTTACTTTTACAAAATCTTCGTCAATCTCGACAATGGTTCCGATTTTTCCATTATAAAATTGCTTTTCTGCCTCGGGATCATTTTTTACGAACATAACCTGTGCTCCTGTTTTTAGAAGCAATTCAAATTCTGTAGGATATACATATTCAGGAAAATTGCCGCTAACTTCTGCATCGAAATTATGAGATTCTTCATTCAACAATTCCAACTTCAAATCATTTATTTCTTTAGCTTTTGCATTATGAGTTGTAAGTGTAATGTATCCATCATTATCGTTCCTAAAATCAGGAGAATATTTTGAGTTGAGAATATCAATAACTTCCTCGTCAATTTTGTTATTTCTAACTTTATTTAGCAATTTTATAAAATGCTCGTCTTTTTGGCGATAGACATGTTTTAATTCAATACTGATATATTCTGTACATTTCAAAGCATGGCTACTAAAAAAAAAAGGTGTGTCGTAATATTTTCTGAGCAAGCCCCATTCTTCTTCTTTAGCAACGGGAGTAAGTTGCTGAAGGTCGCCAATCATAAGCAATTGTACGCCACCAAATGGCAAATTTCTGTTTTTAAATCTTCGAAGAGTACTATCAATACCATCCAACAAATCGGCTCTCACCATACTTATTTCATCGATGATAAGCAAGTCCATGCTTTTAATGATTTTTATTTTTTCTTTGCTGAATCGGTTAAAACTTGCCTGTCCACCACTATTTCCATCGGGAATTTGCGGACCAAACGAAAGTTGAAAAAATGAATGGATAGTTACTCCGGCTGCATTGATGGCTGCCACTCCGGTTGGTGCAACCACAATCATCCATTTCGAGGAATGTTTTTTTAGATTATGTAAAAAGGTAGTTTTTCCGGTTCCGGCTTTTCCCGTCAGGAAAATATTTTTTCCGGTAAATTGCACAAAATCGTATGCAAGTTGTAATTGAGGATTATTTTGAATATCCATAATCTTGGTATAAAATTGATAAAATTATGAAAAAAGCCAAAAACTGCAAAAGTAAATTCTCTTATATAGGTTTTACAAAATAGCTTCAATCTTTATAAATTATTTGAAAATATATTCAACCGTAGAGTTAGCAAAAATTTTCATCGTATCAAAAATTTTCAAGTTAGGGTGTTTTGGAATCAATAATTGAAGATCGGTGCAAGCAAGTACAACACAATCAACATCTTTCTTTTCAAATTGGTCAATTATATTAATAAGCTCTTCCCTATCACTATTCTTTTGTCGTCCGGTAACGAGATTCAAAATAAATTTCCACATTTTTGCCTGCTGAAAATCATCTGGTAATTCATAAGTTATGCCTACTTTTTCAAATGCATTCTCATACAATTTATTCTGAATCGTAGCTGATGTTGAAATTATCCCAACCTTTTTATAATCATTTTTCCTGAGAAATTTTACTGTTTCCTCAACTATACTTAGAACTGGGATATTTACAGCATTCCGGATTTCATCAATAAACATATGAAGAGAATTGCAAGGCATGACAATAAAATCTGAGCCTGCCCTTTCTACTCTTTTTGCTTCTTCAACTAAATAAGGTAAATATCTTTCGGTACCTTTGTTACTCATTATTAGGTCTTCTTCAATCTCATAGGGCAAAGGTACACTTGCAATAATAATTCCAGGTCTTTCTTTCTTACTTTTTTGATAACTCGAAAAAATAATGTCTAAATAAAATTCCGATGTTGTTTCCGGTCCAAGACCTCCAATTATTCCTAATGTCTTCATATGCATTCAGTTAAAATATTTATGTATTGAGCAATAATAAGTATTATGATTGATGAATAATAAATTATATCAATATTTTCAAAATTGCTTTTCATACAGAATTTGAAAATCTTAAGCCATTTATATAAAACAGGCTTTTTATTAGCCAAGTTCTCCTAATTTCTATTATGTCCAAATCCATAAAGCTCATTTGTTTCCCTTTAATTACTAACAAAAGTAATTTTTAAATCTGAAAAATACACAAAGAAATTTTAATTGTATATTCCCCGATAAACGAACTTATAAACTTAGCTTATCGGGCTTTCAATTTATTCCACCCTGTGCTCCTACATGACGGGCATTCAGCCCTTTTTGGAAAAGCTCTGAAAGAGCGAAATGTATTAGCTCAGGCTGGAGCACAGCGTAAGCCTGTGAAAATAAGTCAATAACGAACAAAAACCTGAAAAGGTGACACAAATTTACATTTATTAAATTCAAGTTTATCTTTTACATGTCGGGCTTTCAGTCCTTTTTTTCGCATCTTGTCAATATCATAGGGCTTCACCCTATGTTGTTACATGTAAACCTTTCAGGTTTTATTTGCATAATCAAAAAAATCAGCCTCTTCGCGGCATAAATAGTAACCCATAGAAAAGTTCAGGGTAAAAATAGCCAAATAGCCTAGTCCTTCAAACACCTAACAGAGAATCCGTATGACTTGTTGTAGTTGTCCCGGCGCACTTCTGAATTGTTATAGTACACTTCCCGGAAGCATGCCGAATTATTGCTTTCAGTAGAACTCCACCAGTAGCCAATGATGCCCAAACTGTAGAACGAAGCACTATTGTTGGGGTAACGATTAGATCCGGGCAAGGCGGTAAACCCACTTATACCAAATTGTGCATTAGTTTCCAAGCTGCCACTATTCCATAGCGAAGAATCTCCAGCAAGTTGACTGCCCTGATCTGTACCACGAAATCCGCTTTGGTCTGCTTCGCTTTGGCTCATGCCAAGCTGCATTTCAAGTTGTTTCCATTCATTATCACTTGGTAAGTGCCAACCTGTTGGACAAGCTCCTTGGACTCCGCTTGGGTTAGTGTTGCTGCTTACTGCATTGTCGCCCATAGCGGCTGCCCATGTATATAATGCACCATATACATTTGCATTCGAAGATAAATTATCACAATAGCAATAAGCATCATCAGTATTGTTATCAGCCAAAGCAGCCCAAGCACTACCACTTGTTACATTCGGCATGGAAGTGCCGCTTGCATAGTGGGTGGCTTTAAGGTTTTCTGCCATCCAACATTGTGTGCCAATTAAAACTGTATTGTAGGTGTTGCCGTCGTAATCGCTAAGTGTAGGTGTTCCAGGGCATGGTTGGCCTGTACCTGTACTACTCGTTGTAAATATTACTTCTGCACCATAGGCTGTGCCAACACTATTTATTGCGTAAGCTCTTACATAGTAAGTAGTGTTGGCGGTTAAACCTGGTAGGCTACTTGTAAAAGCACCTGTGCCTGTGCCATCGTTTGTATAACTGTCAGCTGTGTTTGGGCTGCCTGCAGTATTCCAACAAACTCCTCGTGCAATTAGAGTTGCTCCTCCATCATCTATAACTTCACCACCTCCAATGGCAGAAGTATCACTTATTCCGTAAATAGAATCAGTTGTAATAGTTGGAACAGTGGCTTGAATTGGAACAACAACACGGAAACCTATGAAGTTGAAGCTAAAGTAAGGGTAATTAGAAATACGTATAGACAAATGGCAGTTGATGGAAAAGGCATCCCAGCTCCCGCCACGATAAACACGCCAAGAACCTGTATTAGCACCGGTAGGATTATTAGTGGATGAAGGGTAGGTGTATTGCCACCAATCGCTACACCATTCATATACATTACAACTCATATCGTATAAGCCTATTTCGTTGGGCAATTTTGTTCCAATAGGATGAGCTTGAAGATTACTGTTTGAATCGTACCAGGCATAATTTGTAAGTTCGCTTTCTATATTTGTTCCAGACCAGGTATCACTATACGTTCCAGCAGCTTGTGCCACTGCTGCACCTCGTGCTGCTACTTCCCACTCAGCTTCCGTGGGCAATCTTCCATCAGCCCAATTGGCATAGGCAGTTGCTCCATACCAGGTTACCATTATTACAGGACAATCTGCTGTACTTGCATAATTGCTAGCACTAAAATAAAAATTGCTGCCATTATGGTCTATGGCACAATGAGAATCAGATATATCAATATACTCAACATTGCCAAAAACTGAATCAATGAAGCTGCCATTTGCATTACAGTTTATGCTGTTTAAGAATATTATAAACTCAGTGTGTGTTACTTCATATTTGCTTATGTTATAAGAGTTTAATGTCACATTTACTCCATTTATTGGATAAACTCCTGCAGGTATATTTACAAAATTGGGTGGAATATTTGGATTCCCCAAATAAATCAAAGTATCGGCAATATTCATTTTTATTTGATAGCCTTGCCCGGGTTGAATATCTCCTATCAGATTGAAACCATATTGTGGCCAATAAATACTTCCAAAATTGTCTTTTACTAATTCGATATTTGGAGTAATGGAATAGAGCATAGAATCCATTGGTGCTGCAAATTTTCGCAAATATCCAATCATATTCCAACCTTCGAGTAATTGGATAGGATTAAGTTCTGGAATAATTTCACTTCCAATGATTTGTAGCGAATCATTTTGACTCATTTTTAAATGATAGCCCTGTCCAATTGCCATACTACCAATTTGATTGATATTGTATTGTGGCCAAAAAATACTTCCAAAATTGTCTTTCAATATCATAAGATTGTTTTCTACAGGAAGAAAAGCCGAATCGAAAAGTGGAGCGTATGGGTCAATATATGTTGAAACCATATTCCAGCCCGCATTTAATATTAGGATTTGATAATTTACTGAATCAACAATTTCGATATTTGCAGTAGTAGAACATAAATTTCCATCGGAAACTGTAACATAGAAAATTCCTGCCGATAAACCAAAAATATCTTCAGAGCTTTCGCCATTGCTCCATAAATACGAATATGGAGAAGTGCCACCTGTAACAGTTAAATTAATAAACCCATCCGCAGCATTTTCAACCGAAACATCTGTTTTTGACAAGGATAAAACTATTTCGCTTGCAGGTTGAACAATTTCAAACGAATCTACCAGAACTTGATTTATGGCATCAGAGATTGTTAAGAAATAATTTCCAGCAGGAATATTTGCAATATTTTGTGTGGTTACGCTATTAGACCACAAAAATGTAAATGGTGCAAGTCCACCAATTATTGAAATATTAATTGCTCCTGAAGAATCGTTAAAACAGCTAATATGACTTATTGAATCTAAAATTTGCATTGGAGTAATTGCTGAAAGTGAAGCCAAACCACTTATTCCATTAACGAAGAAGTTGCCCTGTTGAGGCATTCCCGAAATATAAGTAGCTTGTGCATCAAATTCCTGATAGTCAGAAGCCCTCCATATTTTCCAATTAAATTCTTCGTTTAAAGCAAAACCATTGTTTTGCCCACTTTCTGTTCCATAGGCAAGCATCGAAATTTGGTTTCCTGTCCATTCGGCATATCCGCCACAGGCAACACCTCCGGAATCTAAATCATAAAACACACCAATATAATCGCCTGCAGAAATTTGAACTCCATTGATTGTTGCAGGAATTGTTGGTTGCGAAAGTATTGTGTGAAAATTTGAAGTAGTATCTACTGCCCAATTTGGTTGAAGCAAAACTGTAATATAATTTAGCTTAACTAAAGTATCAGTAGAAAAATCATTTCCTACAATTAAACTTACAGTATAAACTCCGGGGTTTTGATAAATATGAATTGGATTTTGAATAGTGTCTGTTGAGCCGTCTCCGAAATTCCAGAGCCAGAAAATTGGATTTTCTGTTGAAGAATCAGTAAATTGAATTGATAAGCCTATTGAAATTATGGTGTCAGATAAGTAAAAGTTCGCTCCTACCAATGGAGCTTGTGAAAGTTTCAAAATAAATATAGCTTCATTACCATAACCTACTGAAGAAAGACTATAATTTCCACTTCCCGGGTCAAAATCAACAATATTAGTAAAGGTGCCAGTAGTGTAAACATTTTCAGTGGCATCAATTGCAATTGAATTGCCAATATCAGAAGCACTATTACCAATTGATTTTGCCCATACAAAATTTCCATTTCCTTCTAATTTAGTAATAAAAATATCCCAATGGTATCCATTTGCGGTAAGATTAAATACTCCAATCCCTGGATCAAAATCAACAGTGTTTTGAAAACAGCCTGTTGAAAAAACGTTTCCTGAGTCATCAATCGCTATTGAACAGCCATAATCAAACCCAATACCGCCCATTGACTTTGCACAGACAAAATTTCCGTTTACATCTAATTTTGAAATGAAAATATCTTCACTTCCAATTGAAAATAAGTTATATACTCCATTACCAGGATCAAAATCAACAGTGTTTTGAAAGTAGCCTGTTGAAAAAATATTTCCTGAGTCATCAATCGCCAGTGAATAGCTAACGTCATCCAAACTGCTGCCCATTGTTTTTGCCCAGACAAAATTTCCGTTTACATCTAATTTTAAAATATAAATATCATAATCTCCATTTGAAGTAAGATTATATACTCCACTTCCCGGGTTAAAATCAACTGTGTTTTCAAAACAACCAGTAGTGTAAACATTTCCTGAGTCATCAATTGCTATGGAAAAGCCACGGTCATCGTTAATGCTACCTATTGATTTTGCCCAGACAAAATTTCCGTTTACATCTAATTTAGAAATGAAAATATTATAACTACTACCAATTGAAGTAAGATTATGTACTCCACTTCCAGGATCAAAATCCACAGTGTAGCAAAACCAGCCTGTAGTGAAAACATTTCCTAAGTTATCAATTGCAATTGAATAGCCCCAGTCAGAGGCACTACTGCCCATTGATTTTGCCCACACAAAATTTCCGTTTCCATCTAATTTTAAAATGAAAATATCACGATGTCCATTTGAGCTAAGATTATAGACTACACTTCCCGGGTCAAAATCAGTTGTGTATTCAAAATCGCCGGTAATATACACATTTCCATATACATCAGTTGTTATTGAATTGCTATGATCGTTAGCAGTTCCGCCAAGTGATTTTGCCCAGACAAAATCTCCGTTTCCATCTAGTTTAGAAATAAAAACATCCCACATACCATTTGTGGTGAGATTATGTACACCACTGCTAGGATCAAAATCTGTTGGCCCTAAAAAACTGCCAGTAGTATATATATTCCCAGCATTATCTACTGTTATTGAGTTGCCTTCTTCATTATATGCTACTCCAAATCCAACAGCCCATTCAAACTGTGGTTCTTGTGCAAAAATGCAAGTGGTAATTAGTAAAAAGCATAAAAGAGTAAATAATTTTGTTTTCATAGCCTGTATTTTAGGTTAATATATCATTTCTTAATATTTGCTTTTAAATCTTTGCTAAATTAAGGATAAATAATCATATGTCAAACTATTTTTTTGGTTTTCTACAATTATTAGGTTTTGCTTTGCACTATTTCGTAAATATTTTCAATTATAATCTTCAATGGGGGTTAAAAATAAATCGAAATAAAATAAAAAGACCTGATAATCCAAATACTATTGAGACTTTCAGGTCTTTTTAATCATAAACCTCATTATTGCGAAGACAGGAATCTCGTCAAAAAGTTAGCTAATCTACATGAGATTCCTGCCTTCGCAGGAATGATTGTGCAGTAAGGCATCAAACTTTCATCTTTACAAACTTTAACCCAACTTGCATATGCAGACCACTGTTAATAAGTTTTATATTACAGTGTATCAAGATGTTGGCATTTTACGCAATTACACATATTTGATATATGACTTATTATCTGATAGTTACAATTTCAGTCACGTCGATTTACCCCCATAGATATTATAACTTATTAACAATATCAAAATATCAAGATAAAAAATACTAAATCTGCTAAATGCACGCATATCAACAATATATGATAGGTAGAAAACAAAAGTTGGCCCCCAATTGCAAAAAATAAATCTTTAATAGCCTGTTAATCAACCACTAACAGATGTTGATTTACAAGTTGGGTTAAAAATTTACATACGTTCAAATTAATATATGAACTAAAAAAAACTCCAAAGTAGCGAAATATAAAAGTATAGGGTAAAATTAAATTGGGTGTACTTTCTATACATCGGCTAAGCGAAGTTTGGAAACTTCGCTTTCTTATCACTACCATTTCAATTTCCCAATCAAAAACCAAAAAACTATTCCTACATTTGTTTTGTGAATACATAGATAAAACCGCTTCTTTGTCCATTATTTTTTTGCCTCGGTCCTGAAGGAAGAAAATATTGGACAAAAAAGCTAGATTGTAAGAAATATGGTTAAAATCGATAATATGTATTATGGCAGTAATTCTTTCACTTTTCAAAAAGCGGAAGAATTACGAAAACATATGACCAAAGCCGAGCTAATTTTATGGGAAGAACTCCGAAATAAAAAGTTATTGGGCTTGAAATTTCGAAGACAACATCCAATTAGTCGTTTTATTGCTGATTTTTAC
>JABHKC010000091.1 GCA_018692315.1 Bacteroidota bacterium
GTGCCTCTAAGAAAACAGTTCAAAATTAAAAACATCTCTTTTTGCGATATTTCTATTTTTTTCATTTGTCTAATACAAAAGCATTTACTGCATGAAAGAAAATAGAAATCTCATCAAAAATTAATTATTTTATAAAAATTGGCTGTTTTCTTAGAACCACTAAATAAGAATTTTGCACAGATTCTAATGCTTATTGATAATTTGAATTTATTGAAAACAGTATTATTTGGGTAATATTTTATGTTTTATTTGATTCCAATTTTCAGTCTGCACTGAAACTAAGTTTCTCAAGAAAGTTCAATTTTTCTCAATTTGGTTTTTCTCAATTTTGAATTGTTTTCTTAGAGGCACTAATTATTTGCAAATACGTTTTTTTTCGGCGATTGGTATCATTCACCAATTTCGTCCAATAAAGAGCATTTTCAAAATCGTTTTCGTTAAAATATATAGCGGCTAAATTCAATTTGGCTTCATCGAATCTTGGACTAATAATTAGTGCATCTAAATAGTGCTTCTTTGCCCAATAGTGCCGGGCTGGCACGTTGTGAGTTTTTGCAGTAATTTCAAAAGCCGAAGCCAAACTGTTCAGAATATGAACATTATATGGATTCATTTTAGCAGCAATTTTAAAATTTTCGAAAGCATCGTCAATATTGTTCTGATTTACTTGTGCTGTGCCAAGATACCAATTTATTGGAATGGAAAATGGGTCGAGAGTGTAAAATTTTGATAGCGCCAATTTACTTCTTTCTTCTGCATTTTTCCATTCTAATTTTCTTTTATAATAGTAATAATTTCGCATATGAAATTCGCCCCTAATTCTGTCGTGCGAAATTTTGAAAATAATCGAAAAAATTAGGATAATTGGAATTATCAGAAAAATCTGTTTAATTTTATATTCAGGAAAAATTATAGTTTCCCGACTTGTTCTTTTTATCTTATAAAAAATTGTTCCGAGAAGAAGGTTACTATAAATTATATGCTCGAGACGTTCTCGTGGAAATGTGAAAAACGAAATTGCCATAAATCCTATCAAAAACGAAATGAAAACAATGTTTTGAAAAGGTTCATTGTTTGCATTTGATCGAAAAACTGATTTAATGGATTTTGTAATTAATAAAATATGGAAACTCAAATATGCCAGAAAGCCAAAAATACCAATTTCGGATAGAACCCATATAAAATCGTTGTGTGGTCGTTGTATAGTATTATTGTGCATGTCGCCAACATAAAAGCCACCCAAAGGGCAACTTTGAAAAAAAACCTGCCAATTGCCGGCACCAACTCCAAACCAAAAGTGCGATTTGTAGAAGCAAAATGTTCTGTCCCAGAGAAATAACCTGTTACGGCTCGATGCTGTGTTATTATAATCGAAAATATTTATTCGAGAAATAAAACTATTTATATCGCCTCGCAAGTAATAAATCGTAACGATAAAGCCAATCAATAATATAGGTATCAGAAAATATGAAAAGTATTTTAGTGATTTCGATTTTTTTCTTAAAAATGTGATTAGTAATAAAATAGCTGTAAAAACTGTTGCAACAAATCCAATCCAAACTGCCCGCGATTGAAGAAAAATAATTATTCCCAGACTTATAGTTGCTGCAAAAATTGAAACGTAACGAAGAGATTTTTTGTGAAGAATTGCTCCATAAATTGCAAATGGGATTAGCAGAAATAAGAAACTGGAAAACAGGTTTTTGCTTCCGCTTATGCCACTCACTTCGTAAAGTACATCTTTATTTATATGTTCGATTCTTCTGGTTTGAAAAATGAAAATTATAAAGCCAATTAAAATTATTGCTATTGACAATATAGAAAGGTATTTTAAGAAATTTTCAATATTATTATTGAAATAAATAACGATTAAAAAAACAATAAAGCCCAATAATACTTTAGAAGAATCGTAATAACTTTCCGATTTTGTGTTTGCCCAAAAAGATGAAATTAGCTCGAAAAAAACATAGATAAAATATAAAATTAGAATTAAATCTATTTTAATCTTTTTTTCTTTTTTCGATAAAACAATTAGAATCAGTGTTAGAAAAAGAAAAACCGAAGTTGTCAAATATCTTGGTAAATGTGTAGGATCAATTATTTTATTAGAAAAAGCAAGCGATGTTACTAAAATTCCTATTAGGAAAATCCATTGTGGAATATGTTTCAAAAATTGTCCGTTTGATAATTTAGAAATTTGCATAACGAAATATCTATTTTAATATAGTATTTGATGTTTCATTAGTCTCGAACGCATCTTACAGACAAAGCAGTCTCTTTTAGCATGTCTCCTCTGAAACTGCCAAAATATTGCGGATTTAAGGTTCTGCAAAATGCAGCTGTGCCGGTTTTTTCGCTAGATGTGAAAAAGTAGCTTGAGGAAAAATCGTAATAAGATATGTGAAAATATCCTTTTCCTACTGCTTCAAAATTTGTTGAGCCTCCATAGCCTAAATCTATCCCTGCTGAAACGCCCCTCCAGCCTTCAATTGTAGAATCGTTAATTGTTGAATCAACAAAATTTTCCAAAATATACCATTCATAATCCGAGGGAATATGCCAGCCATTGGGACAAATTCCTTGAACGGATTCTTGTGTTGAATTTTGCATCAATTCGTTCCATTTATATAAACCGCCATAAAGTTCGCAATTGTTGGCATCATCTACGTAGCAGTATTTTTCAATAATTTGATCCCAGCTTTGTCCAGGATTGTTTGCCAAAATCCATTCTCCAACATTCAGGTTTTCTGCCATCCAGCATTGATTACCTATAGAAACCATTTCGTATGTTTGACCATCTCTTTCATCAATAAAATAACCAAAGCAATCTTCGGAATAGGAAAAATTTTGGGTTGAAGTAACTTTTATTTGATATCCTTCGCTTGCATGCATTTCTCCAATGAGATCAATTCCGTAGGCAGGCCAATAAACTTGTCCATCATCGTTTTTCAGAATTTCAATATTTCCAATTATTTCTGATAAAGCGGTTTCTATTAGTGAAGATTGAGGATGTAAATACGCAATAATATTCCATCCACTATTTAGATAAATTGAGGTGTTTTCAGGTGAAACTAAGCTTCCTGTTAGAATTAAAGTTTCGTTCATTTCCATTTTTATTTGATAGCCTTCTCCTACAGTATGGCTCCCAATTTGATTGATATTAAAGGATGGATAGTAAACTAAACCCATCTGATTTTTCAAAATTACAAGATTATTCAATTCGCTGAATATGCTATCGAAACTTGTTTGGCTTGGGTTTAAACATGAAGAGATTAAGCTCCAACCGTCTGATAATTCGATGGTTTGTTGCAAAAAAACATGAAAATCTGTTGAAACCAAACAATTGTTTTGGGTGATTAGAGAAATTGTATAAACTCCCTCATCTAAGACAATTTTTTCTTGTCCGGTAGAACCATCATACCAAGAATATGATACGAAGTTTGCCCCAGGATCGAGAGTAATAGCAGTGCCAATTTCTAAATTCTCCGAAATTGATTCTATGTAATTGTTATTTCCAATATACAAATGTACTGAATCATTATAGGTATTTCCATTAAAATCTGAAAATTCAATGAAGTAATATCCGGAATCATAAACTTGGATTGAGGTTCCTGTTTCTCCGGTTGACCATTCGTATGTAGAATATCCTTCAATAATTGATATAGATACTGTGTCGCCGGGGCAATAAATTACTTGTTCCGGCAATCCATTTGTAGGTACATAATAGTCAATCGTGAATTCAGGATGCAGAAGGTTATTTATGTGATCGCTCGAAGCAAAAACACATCGTCCTTGTTCTTGCTGGTCGTTGTGAATTTCTATTAAAAATCCATAATTTTCATACGGATAAGAATTAGTATGTTTTGCATGGTCGGTAACGTCAAAATTAATTGAAGACCAGTATGAATTGATAGGATATTGAATTATTGAAGTTTGCACATCGTGTGAGGGTTGATTAAACCATGTTACAAAATCTTCATGCCAAAATTCAGTAATTCTGCTAACTGAAGCAATTGAGCCTATATAATGAGGTCCGCCACTATATCCGTTACTTATATTTGGATTGTGAAATAATTTAATCTTAGCAGAAATTATGTTATCACTGGAAATGTCATTTTCTGCACAAAAGCTTGGTATATCAAACTGAATAAGACTTCTTCTATGATAAGGCTCAGAAAACATTAGATAAGAATAAATGTTGAGGTTAGGAGATGTTCCATAATTTGCACTAAGGTCATTATATACAATCATTGCATCTTTCCCGAACGCAGCATTGGGTTTAAGAGTTACACTTGAAATTGAATCTGATGAAGGGGAGTAACTAAATGGATTTGTTAAAATACAAGATTTTGATGTGTCTATTAAATTTGTAAGAGTCAATGATATTTCGTAGTCGCCAAAATAGTTGTATTGATAAAATCCGGTTAATGTATCAACCATAATGTCTCCGTTACTAAAGTCCCAAACCAATGAATATTCATTTATAGGGATATTATTATTAAACGAATAGAAAGCAGGGTTATTTAAACTTGTAGTAATGTGAAGGATAGAGCAAGAAATATTTATTGTTTCTGAAAAAGTATCTATACAAGAATAAAGATTAGTTTGATAGTTTACAATACAGTTTGCCTCATATGTTCCCGGAACAGAATACATATGACTTACATTATCGTTACCTGTTACTATTGTACCATCTCCGAAATCGTATTGAACCAAAACACTATTGAAATTGTTAGTTTCATAGCTTAGATTTAAATCAACTTCAAAATCAGTCAATTGACTATCAAAGGAGGCATTACAATTGTACTCCATGTTAACGATGTTCTCTTTAATCATTTGGCATGAGCCTAGCCCCAAAACTAAATCGTAGTAGCCATATGCAGAATTTAATGGAATATTAAAGAAAGCATCGAATTGACTGATATAATTAGTATTGTTTGTGTAATTAAATGTCAAGTTTGCAATGCTATCCGGTTGAATAGAGGTATATCCATTTATTAATCCTATATTGTTTACACTTATTGGTAAAAAGTCAAACTCTCCATTCATATTCCAATATGAATAACAATCACCCGGAACTTGACTAAATTCTATACCCAAACCTGAAACAGTGATAGAATACAAATCGCTTGGGTGGGTAATATTTGGGCTTATAGAAAATGAAGGGTTTATATGGAAATAATTATAACTTAAAAATTCGCAAGCAGTTTGGTACCCAACAATCATTTTGAAATTGCCAACAGGATGACTTGAGTCGAAAGCAAAACTTGCTTCTACTGTATTAGAATCAATAACATTTATTTGGTATGGAAAAATGTAGTGAGATGTTCCATAACTATCATTAGATTGAACTAAACATATATTTGAGCTTGTAACATAATGACAATTCGGACAATTGCAATTTGGGTTTGCTGAAAAATTCATTGTATTAGAATTTATGATAATTGTTGAACTATCGCCCAAACTTGCAATATTTGGATTAAATGATAATTGAAAATCGTTTATATATACAACATTTTCTTTAGTCATTTCACAAGATCCATGTTCTAAAACAATATCATAATAGTCATTGGTAGCATATGCCGGGATATTAAAAAATGCATCAAATTGACTAATATAATTGTTATTATCAATGTAATTAAATGTCAAATTTGCAATACTGTCAGGTTCAATAGATATATTTCCATTACTTATCT
This sequence comes from Bacteroidota bacterium, assembly GCA_018692315.1. Classification (NCBI taxonomy): domain Bacteria; kingdom Pseudomonadati; phylum Bacteroidota; species Bacteroidota bacterium. Next base: position 5,697 of record JABHKC010000091.1, read on the forward strand.
CAATATCGTTTGCCCCTAAAGGGAAAAAATCAAAACCTCCGTATATATTCCAGTATGACGAACATGTGCCCGGAAATAGTCCAAATTCTACTCCTAATCCTGAAATAGTTATAGAATGAGAGGTGTTTGGATAAATATTAATTGGTGTTATTGACAATGAAGAATTTAATTGAAATAGATTATAATCGCTAAAATTTTCGCAAGGAGTTTGATATCCGACTATCATTTTGAAATTGCCAACAGGATGGCTGGAATCGAAAGCAAAACTTGCTTCTACTGTAGTAGAATTAATGAGCGTTACTTGATACGGGAAAATATAATGATTAGAATTGTAGGAGGAATTGTTTTGCATCAAACAAATATTCGATGTAGAAACATACAGACAGTTTGAGCATATGCAACTTGTGTCGTCTGAAAAATTCAAACTATTTGATGATATTGTTAATGTTGTACTATCACCTAAACTTGCATAGGTTGGACTATAAGAAAACTGGTCGTTCGCAATTAATACAGCATTTTCTTCAACTAACTCGCAACCTGGGGCTGCATGAATAATTATATCATAATAGCCATATGGCAAGTTAGTAGGAACAAAGAAACTGGCATCGAATTGACTGGTATAGTTATTATTATTTGTGTAATAAAATGCCAAATTGCTAATACTATTTGATGCAATAGAGTCAGTGTTATTTGTTATTTCAATGGTATTGGCTCCAATTGCCATAAATTCAAAATTTCCATATGGTGTCCAATATGAGTAACAAGTTTCAGAAACTTGACCAAACTCTACACCCAGCCCTGTAAAAGTAACGGAAAGGCTTGTCCCTGGCGTAAACACATTATTCGATATTGTAATTGATTGATCAAGATGAAAATTGTCGAAACCTGTTACTTCACAAATACCTTGAAAGCCAATTACTAAATTGTAATCGCCCGCAGAATGACTTGCATCAAAGGCAAAATCTGCCTCTACAACTGTAGAACTAATTACATTTATTTGGTAAGGATTGATGTAAGAATAGTTGTAATATGAGGAATTATACTGAGCTAAAACAATATTTGATGTATTAACATAATGACAATTAGGACAAACACAAGACGGATTATCCGTAAAATTCATATTGTTCGATGTTATTGTGATAGTAATAAAATCGCCCAAACTTGAAGCGCTCGGGGAAAATGAAAATGAATATTGGGCTTGTATGTTTGCTGAAGAAATAACAAATAGAAGAATAATCAATAGATTTCCGAATTTTCTTTTAGAAGTTTCCATAATTAATTTCTTAAAATTAATATTTACAAATAAAAACTGTACAAAGATAAAATATTATATGAATAAAAAAAATATTTTCATGATTCTTTCTGATAAAATTGTAAAAGTTGTTAGCTAAAACAAAAAAATCTTCAAGAATTTAGAATGTTGAAATGAAAATCAAATAAAATTTAATTCAGTCCCATTATACACAATTTTTGAATGCCGCTAAAATTAGTCCCGAATACATCTAATAGATAAAGCAGCGTTTTTATCAAATCCACTCCTGTAAGAATTGGTAAAACTTGGACTTAAGCTCCTAATATATGCAGAATTTGTATTTTTTTCGCTTGATGTGAAAAAGTAGCTTGAGGAAAAATCGTAATAAGATATGTGAAAATAGCCTTTCCCGATTGCTTCAAAATTTGTTGAGCCTCCAAAACCTAAATCTATCCCTGCTGAAACGCCCCGCCAGCCTTCAAGTGTGGAATCGTTAATTGCTGAATCAACAAAATTTTCCATTATATACCACTCATTATCTGAAGGAATGTGCCAACCATCGGGACAAATTCCTTGAACGGATTCTTGAGTTGAATTTTGCATCAATTCGTTCCATTTGTAAAGTCCGCCATAAAGTTCGCAATTGTTGGCATCATCGACATAGCAATATTTTTCAATAATCTGGTTTGTCGATTGTCCTGAGTTATTTGACATAATCCATTCCCCAACATTCAGATTTTCTGCCATCCAACACTGATTTCCTATCTGAACCATTTCGTAAGTTTGAGCATCTCTTTCATCAATAATATATCCCGTACAATTGTATGGATAATTGAAATTCTGACTTGTTGAAAGCTTTATTTGATAGCCTTCGGTGGGCATTAAATTGCCAATCAGATTTATTGCGTATGCCGGCCAAAAAACTTGTCCATCGTCGTTTTTAACAATTTCGATATCGTTAATCATTTCAGCGAAAGCTGACTGAATAGGCGAGGGTTTGTGGTCTATATATGCAATAATATTCCAGCCACTGTTGAGATTTATCTGTGTATTTTCCGGAGAAACAAAAGCTCCAACAATTTTAAGAGTTTCGCTTGCTTCCATTTTAATTTGATAACCTTCGCCAACTACATGATTTCCAATCTGATCTATACTAAACGAAGGATAATAAACCAAACCTAACTGGTTTTTTACAATTGTCAAATAATCTAGCTCGCTGAAAATGCTATCGAAATTTGGTTGTTCAGGATTTATACATGTTGAGATAATGCTCCAACCTGTGAATAATTCAATAGTTTGTTGAAGCTTTGCATGATAATCTTTTGACACATTACAACCAAATTCGGTCAATAATGAAACTGATAAATTCTCATTTTTTGTGATTATTTTGAATTGAGAATTTGTTGAATCGTTCCAAACATAGGATGTGAAATTTTCGCCAGCATCGAGAGTTATAAACGTCCCAATTTCGAAGGTAGTGTCAATTGTTTCATATAGGTTCATTTCTTCAGAGATTACATGAACAGAATCTATAAAGGTAGTACCATGAAAATCTGTATATTGTAATGTGTAATATCCTGTGTCGCTCGCTTGAATTGTAGTTCCGGTTTCACCCGTTGACCATTGGTATGAGAGATATCCATCCAGAGCTATAAGTGTTGTTGTATCGTCTGGACAAGAAAAAATTGCTTCAGGCAATCCGGCACTTGGGGGCAAATTAGTATAATTTATTGTCAATTCAGGATGGAGATCTGAATTGTAGTGGTCGCTTGAAGCAAAAACTCCACGACTATACCAATAAAATTGCAGTAAATTTGATGCTTTTATTAGAAATCCAAAATTTTCGTTGGGCGACAGATTTATATCTTTCACTAAGTCGGTTACGTCAAAATAGGCAGGACCATCTGTTTCTTCAATGGGAGTTTCGAAGTTAGTAGATTCTTCATAAGCCGGTTGATTTGCCCATGTTGCTATATCTTCGTCCCATGGAGCAGTTATTCTTCGAACGCGAGTGTATGTATGATCATAATTCTCGCCACCATTAAATCCGTTATTACTAAGAGGATTATAGTACAGTTTTATTTTAGCAGAAGTAATATTTTCGTTTGAGATATAATTTTCTGAACAGATTTCAGGAATATCAAATTGTATAAGAATTCTGTTATAGTATTCTACAGAATTTATTAATTGTGAATAGATATTCAAATTTGCCGATGAACCGAAATTTGTATTTTCCTGGTTGTTTGCAATCATTGCATCTTTACCCTCACTTGCGTTTGGTTTGACTGTTACACTCGAATTTGATTCGAATGGGTAATAATAAATTGTATCAGTAAATTTGCAAAAATAGTTTGTATCTGAATAATTGGTAAGTTTTAAGGACAATGCATAAGCTCCAAAATAATCGTATTGATAATATCCAGAAAGAGTGTTTTCGGCAATATCGCCATTGTCAAAATCCCACAAAATTGAATACTCGTTCGTTGGAAAGATATTGTCGAAATAATAATGTACCGAATCGTCAAAACTTGTTTCAATATTCAGGTTTGAGCAAGAAACCGTAATTGTTTTTACAACTGTATCGGCACATGAATAGTAGTTTGATTGAAAGTTTTGATAGCAAGTAATATCATAAGTTCCGGGCAAGGAATATGTATATGTCAAATCATCAAATGCTTGCACAATGTTGCCATCTCCCATATCGAATAATATTGAAAACCCATCTCGGTCGTAAATCTCGTCTTCCAAACTTAGATTAATTCCAAAATTTTCAATTTGATAATTGAAATCTGCATTACAATCTTCATAATATAGGAAAGCATTGTGTTGCCAAATTCCACAGCCACCCGGATCAATCCTAATGGTATAGTTCCCATATGCATCATTTGAGGGCATGGTGAAATGTGCGTCAAATTGACTATCATAATTATTATTGTTATTGTAATTGAAAACTAAATTTTCTATTGTGTCTGCATGAATATAGCTACCATTTCCAAATAATAGGATATTGTATGCATATAATGAAAGATTTTCAAAGCCACCGTTTGCATTCCAATATGAGGCACAAGCCTCCGATACTTGATCGAATTCAACTCCAAGCCCTGTAAATGTTACTGTCAAGGATGTGTCTGAAACCAAGACATTTGGAGATATTGAGAATGATGGTTTTAAGATGAATATCTGACCGTTGGTCAATTGACAGCTTGTTTGATAGCCGAGAAGCAACAAAAATTCTCCTACAGGATGGCTTGCGTCAAAATCGAAATATGCTTCGATAGTTGAGTTTTCAATGACATCTATTTGAGTAGGATAAATATAAGTAAAAGTTCCATAGTTTTGGTTATGATGCCGCAATACTACATTCGATGTTGAGACATAATGACAATTCGGGCATTGACAATTTGGGTCGTCGGAAATCAAAAGTTGTGGTACACTAATCGTAATCTTCTTGCTCTCACCAAGCTTGGCTGAGCTTGGGCTAAAAGTATATTGCGAAAAAGTGATTGTTGAATTAACCAATAAAAAAATAATCAATAAGTTTCCGAATTTCCTTTTAGAAATTTCCATAATTTAATTCTTAAAATAAATATTATTAAAAAAAACTTTTCCAAAGATAATATAAATATTTGTATCTAATCAGTGAACTGAAAAGTGGCTAAATCTTATTTTGAGCTGCTGGAAAAAGAATTTCCTTTTTCGTATATTCAATCTTTATGAAAAACCAATGTTTGTAAATCGCTTAAATTTTTTATCCTGAAAGGATTAAACGTAAAAGCATAGGCTGAAACGCAGTGAAAGTCTATGTCTGAAATTTGCAAGGAAAAAAGGGCTGAAAGTCCGAAACGTATATTCCGAAAAAAATAAGCATACAATTTCATAAAAATTATAGGTGTTGGCCAGAAAAAATGGCGGGCGGGTGCTGGAATGTGGGTTGTAGCATCATTTTTTCTTGTTCCGATAGCTATCGGAATTGTTACTTTTGTGTCAAGACAAAAGTAAATGATAGGACAATAAACTGAACTTGATATTTCATACTTATAGGATGAAAGTTATTTTCCAACACCTCAAAAAAAGATTTAGCAGCGAAAGCAGGAATCCCTTTGAATGTAGAAATCTGTGGAAGGGATTTCTGCTTTCGCAAGAATGAATTCCATTTTGGGCTCAATCAAAAATTGAAAACTAAAAAAATCATCAATCTCTTATACATCTTACAGAAAGTGCTGCATCTTTAAGCGTTTGGCCTCTATAGAATTTTGTAAAGTTTGAGGATTGTTGTCTGAAATAATATATAGATGGCGTATTTTCGCTGGAGCTAAGCATATAAGTAGAATTTGGATCGTTGTAGGATGTATAGAAAAATCCTTTTCCGATAGCCTCGAAATGTGCTGAACCTCCATTTCCTAAAATTGTTCCTGCCGAAATTCCTCTCCAGCCTTCAATTGTGGGATCGTTAATTGCAGGATCAACGAAATTTTCCAAAACATACCATTCATTGTCAGAAGGAATATGCCAGCCATCGGGGCAAATACCTTGCGATGATTCTTGAGTTGAATTTTGCATTACTTCGTCCCATTTATATAAACCACCATAATTTTCGCAATTGATAGAATTGTCTGCGTAGCAATATTTTTCAATAATCTGGTTTGTCGATTGTCCAGGATTATTTGACAAAATCCATTCTCCAACATTCAGGTTTTCAGCCATCCAACATTGATTTCCTATCTGAGTCATATTGTAGTTTTGCCCATCTCTTGCATCTATAAACGAACCGCTGCAAAAATTCGGATATGTAAAAACCTGATTTGAATTTATTTTTATTTGATAGCCTTCGGTTGGTAAAAGTTCGCTTAAAGTGTAAATTCCAAAACTTTGCCAATAAAGCTGCCCTAAATCGTTTTTAATAAGTTCAATATCAGCAATAATTCCTGAAAGTGCAAATTCAATTGAAACGGGCTGATGATGTAAGAATGCAATCATATTCCAGCCACTGCTTAAATTTATAGGAATATTTTCAGGAGAAATTGAAGAACCTACTATTTCCAGATTTTCGCTTAATTCCATTTTTACAAGATATCCTTGCCCAAGTGTATGATTTCCAATCTGATTTATTTCATATGCCGGAAGATATGTCAGTCCCATTTGGTTTTTCAGAATAATTAGGCTATTTAACTCAGCAAAAATGCTGTCAATATTTGCATGAACGGGATCTATACAAGTAGAAATCATGCTCCAACCTGCCGACAATTCAATGGTTTGTTTCAGCAGGGCATGATATTCTTTCGAGATTGTACAGCCATTTTCGGTAATCAGTTGTACTTGTAAATCTTCATTATTAAAGATAAGTTTTTCTTGCTCAAAAGTATTATCACTCCATGAATACGAATCAAAATCATCGCCAGGATCAAGGTTTATATACGTTCCAATTTCGAAAACAGTATCAATAGTTTCTTGAAGCGGATATCCTTCGGAATAAACGTTAACAGTATGATCATAAACATTTCCGTTAAAATCTGTATAGCTAAGAGTATATTGCCCTGTGTCATATACTTGAATCTCTTTACCGGTTTCGCCAGTTGACCAATCGTAAGAAACGTATCCTTCAATTGCTGTGAGAGTAATAGTGTCTCCTGGACATTGGAAAACACCAAAAGGAAGTCCAGTGTTATACGGGAAGCCTGAATAATAAATTATTAGTTCAGGATGTAAACTATCACTGGAATGATCACTTGAGGCAAAAACTCCTCTACCATATTCTAAATTTTCGTCTTTGACTTTTAATAAAAATCCATGATTAATTTCCGGTGTTGTATTTATTTCTTTGGCAAATTCAGTTATATCAAAATATGGCGATTTTATACTATTTTGAAAAGGTGTATCTACCTGTGATGTTTGAGTGTCGAAAGTTGGCTGGTTTGCATATGTTACAGAAATTTCGTCCCAGTGCGAAGTAATTTTACATAACTCTGTAACTGTATAGGCTAAATGAGATTGTCCGTAAAATCCATTACTGTAAAAATCGTTTTCGTAAAGGTGAATTTTTGATGAAATAATGTTTTCATTTGAAATATGGTTGTTTTCGCATATTTCCGGAATATCAAAATATATTAAGCTTCTGATTGAGTAAGAATAGGGAGTAGAATATATGTTATGGTAATGAACTGCACCATAATTTACATTCATATTTGAGCTCTTAATCAGTGCATCCTTTCCTATTTCGGAATTTGGTTTAAAAACAATCGGATCATATTGAGATTTGGGATAAACAAATACAGTATCGCTGAGCATGAGGCAGGATATATTTGTGTCGTAGTTATTAGTTAAAGATAATGAAACTACGTAAGCCCCAAAGTTACTATATTCATAATAATTTGAGTTTTGGTCTGTACTAAAATCGCCATTTCCAAATTCCCATAAATATGAATATTCACTTGTGGGGAAAACAGCATTTAGATGATAATAAAGTGAATCGTCAAATTCTACATTAATATTTATGTCAGAACACGAAATTGTAATGTTTTGCGAAACAGTATCTGAACATGAATAATTGCTTGATTGATAGACCACATAACTTGTAACGGTATATGTGCCTGGAAGAGAATAGGTATGTATTAGGCTATTTGTAGCGTTTATGATTGTTCCGTCACCCATGTCGTAATATGCTTCAATACCGTCTAATCCATATATCTCATATTCTAAATCGACTATCACGCCAAATCCATCAGTTTCATATAGAAAGTTTGCATTGCAGTCTTCATAAAAGTAAATAGTGTTATTTTGATTTAGATTAGTACTCGTATGATAAAAAAATACATTGTATAAACCATAATCAGCTATCGATGTATCGATGGAAAAAGTGGCATCTAACTGACTTATATAATCTGTATTACTATTGTAGTAAAAGTTTATGTTACTAATCGAATCAGTATAAATATAATCGTTTGATTGTTTTAATCTGACTGAAGTATTCGATGGACAATAATAACTAAATCCTCCATTTTCGTTCCAATAAAAAGCAAAAGTTTCGGAATTCTGACCAAATTCTAATCCAATTCCTGTAAATGTTACTGTGAATGAGGTGTCTGCAACAATTAGGTTCGTTGAAGCTTTAATTGATGGATTAAGTTCGAAAACAAAACTACAAATAAGTTGACAAGGAGCGCCAATTATTAATCCAAATTCTCCTACCGGATGGCTTGACTCAAAGATAAAAGTGGCTTCAACCGTAGTAGAATCGACAATATTTACTACTATTGGAGTGATATTTGTAAATGTATTGAAATCAGTGTTATACTGATATAAAACTAAATTTGTGTCGCAAACATAATAATAGTCCGGACAAACACAATTTGGGTTGGAAGAAAAGCTTATCTCCGGACTTGTAATTTCGATTGTTATACTATCGCCGAGATGTGCATTTTCGGGGCTCAAATGAAGTTGCGAATAACCATTATACGATATCAATACTAATAAAGCAAAAATCAATATGCCTCTGAATTTTCTTTCTAAAGTTTCCATAGTTAATTTCTAAAATTAATATTTACAATAAAAACTTTACAAAGATAAAAAATAATGTGAAATAAAAAAGCCTATTTCATTTTTTTGCTGAAAACAATATTTTTTTGATATTAGATTATCACTATTTGAATATGTTGAATATCAGACCTGACGAAATAATGCAATTGCTGTCGTTACTATCAAGTATTTTTGATTTATCTGCCTATGTTTATTAACTTAATAGCTAATGAACCTTTAATTTTACGCTTATAATTTTCTAAGATTTCGATTCAGCAAACTTTTCGATTGCCCAAATTGAAATAATCCCTAAAATCATTAGACCTAATGAGAATATTATAACGGAATTCATTTGCTCAGGTAAATAACGTTCGTAAGCATATGGTTTTATTTCTTCTAATAATTTTCCATTTGAATCGATGAATGCTCCAAATTTGTTGGTAGTGATTAAGTCTCCCAGACTATCGAAAGATTTTTTCCAAGGCCAAAGGATTGAAAGTGATCCAAAAATAAAACCCGTTAGAAGTGAAATTGTTTGATCTTTGTAGTTTTTAAAAATCCAGGATAGAAGATACGAAAATGCCAGTAAACCAAAACCGGCTCCTATAACAACAGGGATTAGAATTATTACATCCATATTGTTCACTGCATCTATCATAACAAGTTTATAATTCCCCATCAAAATAAGAACGAACGAACCCGACAATCCTGGTAAAATCATGCTGCAAGCTGCCACTATTCCACAAATGAAAAGGTAATAGATAGAGTCGTTTTCTGTAGCGTGATTCAAAGTGGAAAGAAAAACCGCTGCTGCAGTACCCACCATAAATATTATTATAACTACCACAGACCACCGCGAAATTGTTTTACCTACAAAATAGACCGATGCCAGAATTAAACCGAAAAAATATGCCCAGATATAAATAGGGTAATTATCGAATAAATAGCCAAAAAGTTTAGCAATTGTAATGATACTAACGGCAATTCCAAGAAAAACTGATATCAGAAATGAAAGATTTATATGCTTAGCAAATTCTTTAAACTTTCCAGTAAATAAAAGTTTTACAGCAATCAGATTAAACGACTTTATTGAATTTATTAATTTTTCGAAAATTCCTGTAATTAAAGCAATAGTGCCTCCCGAAACTCCAGGAATAACGTTAGCTACACCCATTCCTATACCTTTGAAAAACAGACTTATATATTCTTTCATTTGTTTTTGTTTTTATATTTTGAAAATTGAAAGTGCATAGTTTTGGTTTTACAATTATCAAGCTTTCCTATATTTATTAATAATATCTACAACTTCTGTAAACGACCTCGATTTTTGATAATATTCAATAAAATCTATATGCATATCGTAGTCTAATTTTAGTGCTTCTTCAAGATTTTTTATTGCTTCATCAGTTTTTCCTATTTCTAATAAATATGCAGTTAAATAATAATAAATATCAGCAACTTTGTAGTCCGAGCTAATTAGAACATTCATAGCATCAATGGCTTCCTGAGTTTTCCCCGTTACGAAAAATACTTCTGAACGCTCAATCCAGGCATCAATATCTTCCGGATCTAAATCAATAGTTTTTGAAAAAGCTTCAACTGCTTCATCGTATTTTTTCATTTTTGCAAGAATTTTCCCGTAAACGAACCAATATTCCGGATTATCATTTTCAATATCTAAGGATATTTTAATGAATTTCAAACTATGTTCAAATTCTTGTTGATTTAGCAAAACTAATGAAATCCCATACCAGCCATCAGAAAATTGTGGATCAATTTTTACAGCTTTTTCATAATGTTTCAGCGATTCTAAGGGTTTTTGGAGTTTGTCGTAGCATTCGCCTATATAGAAATGTGCCTGAGCATAATTATCATTCAGACTGTTAAACTCCTTGTATGTCTCAATTGCTTCTATATATTTTTCAGAATTAGCAAGCGTATTAGCTTTATTGAATATTGCCGAAGAATATTTATCATCTATAGCAATGGCAAAATCATATGCCTCAATGGCTTTATCGTATTGTTCGTTGTTGTTGTAGTTTATGCCCAAATTGTACCAGGCGTTCTGAGAAAATGGCTCCAGATCAAGATATTTTTCGTAGGATTTAATGCTTTTTTTAGTCGAACCAATTCTTTCGTAGCAAAAGGCCAAATCGTATATAATATTTGCTTCTTTCGGGTCTAACTTATATGCTGATTTTAAATACTGTATAGCAATTTGAAATTTATTTGTGTGTTGAAAAGCCTGGGCAATTTTATAATAAAGATCAGAGTCGTTTTCTTCTTGCATAGAAAGAGCTGCCTCGAAATTACGAACAGCCTCTTTTGTCATTCCTAAAATGTTGTTTGCACTTCCTTTTAGCAAAAGAAGGTCAATGCTCAATTCAATTTTTTCAATTTTTTTTATAAGATTTAATGCTTCTGTTGGTCGGCCTGTATCTATGTAAACCTGTGCTCTTTTCAATTGAATAATTGTTGAATCAGGATGCTGGCTATGTGCAAGCTCGCTAACTGTTGATGCCGAATTTGGTTTGTTTTTTATTAAATAATAATCAATAATATTTTCAAATTCATCAACATCAAAATATTCCTTTCTGTTTGTTTTAAGCATGTTTTCGAATCTATTCACAGATCCAATAACATTCTCATCCTCAAAAAATTCTCTTTCTTCCCAATCTTTCATAAAATAATTTTTTGCAAAATTATAAAAATTGAATGATTATTTAATTATGATTATGAATTTTAAATTATTTCAAAGCTATGAATATCTATACCTGATTCATAGGAGTAATTTTTAACAATGTTCCGGACATTATTCAAAAAGCATCAAAATAAGAATCCAAATACTGAATTCTACGTTCAATCCAGGATTCAATAAAATCAATTTCCGTTTCGCTATAGTTTTGGCTTATATCCGGGACTAAGGCTTCTTTTTCATAAATTCCATTTCTTAACAAAAAATCGTAATTGTCTCTGAATTTTTGATTTAAATTTTGAATATTGAGGCTGTTTTTTCTTAACTCCAACCACCTTTCTTTTGCCTGAGCTCGAAAAATCTGAAATGAAAATAGCCTGTCGTACAAACCGTTTGAAAGCATTTTGTCTGTTATATCTTCTCTCAGACCTTTCCAATTGTTCCCGAATGTCCCGTCCAAATCCCAGGGAACGAAAAAGTACAAGGATGAGCTACTATATCGACATGTATAAATGTTTTTTCCATTATTGTCGGTGGCGTATATCAAATTCAGAAAAATGTAATAATCAATAATATTGTCGATGTCGAACTTTGAAGAAATCTCATTTTCAAAATCCGAATCCGAACTGTTCACAACAAAACTGACAAGATTGTACAAATTAGTCCAGTCGATTTGCTCAATTTCCGTTGGATATTTGGTTTCGTATGCACTCCATGTGAAAGAATTATTGTCGAATGTATCGACTCCAAAAAAACTGACTCCATTGCCCCAAGTGTATGCTTTGTATAGTTCGCCTTCCAATTGGTCTGTATATTTTTTTAAATCGAGCTGTTTTCTGTCGATGCGTTCGCCGAGATAACACACTCCTTTATATTCCCCATTTATAAATATCTCGCAATATTTTTTGTCGATTCCGATTTGCATTTCTTCGTTGTTGTTTTGAACTCTGGCAAATTCCAACCATAAAGTATGCGATGTAAAATCTCTGATTCTTACCGGTTCGTTCCAAAGGCCATCAATAATCCAGTCATCGTCGTAGCGCATTCCAAGGAGAGAATATTTTTCAGTGTCTTCACCTTCCTCATCTTTCCAAAACTCAATATTGTAGGTTTTTTTTGGATATGTTTGTGAAACATCTCCGCGTAGTTCAATCCCAACTTGAGCAGATAAGTGTGTTTCACTACTTTCGAGCAAAACTATGCTGGCTTTAATTTTTGGTTCATCCACAATTTCTACACCATCGGTATAAATCGAAATAATTGGAAGTTCTGAATAAAAAAAGCTAAAAACCTGTTTGTCGATATTTATAGAATATTTTTTGCCAATCACAAGTTCCGAGTCGTTAGTTTCAATCTCAAAAATATCAGTACCTATGGCTAATGATTTATTTTCCACTGTAGTGAATTCTCCATTATAAATGATAATTTTGTTTTCTAAGTCGAAGCCCAAAACAAGTGGATCAAGATTCAAATAATTTTCAGGAACAACAGTTTCGTCATTTTTGCATTCTGATAAAAATGCAATCACGAACACTATCGCAATAGTTTTAGTGAAAAAATTAAATGAAAACAATTTTTTCAAAATATCCATAAATCAAATTTTTTATACTTTCAATTTCATTAACGTAAGCTTTAGGCTATATTGCATGTCTCTCTTATTAATTATTTTTTGCATAAAAACATTTTAGAAGGTCTCATATATCATCCCTACGGGATTTTTCGCCTTATCTTCATTTTCCCCGAATTGACATTCGGGGCTAGCAAGATGTCATCCCTATGGGATTTTGATGAGGATATCTTAGAGCGACTAATTCTACTTTAAGACTTTAGATTTCGCACCTTTGGTGCTATTTGAGCTTATCAAAACACCAAAGGTGTGTAATCAATAGCCAAGTCTGTAAGGTGGGGTGAACGAAATCGGAATATTTAAAAATGTATATACATTCAAATTAATATATGAACTTTTTAAAAAAAGCTCCAAAGGAGCGAAATATAAAAGTTTATGGTGTAGCCCTACGAATTTGGTCGTATTAAGAATCAAGCCCCGATTTTTTTGTTAATCCAATAAAAAAAATATTGATATTTGAGAATTGATATATTTTTATGGATTTTATATTAAATGGTTGAAATTTAATTTATTGCAAAAATTTTTATTATGAAAAAAATTATTAGCGTTCTATTTTTTTTACAAATACTAATTCATCTTTGTTTTGCTCAGGCTAATGAACAAAAGTTTTTTCAGGGTTATGTGAAGGAGCTTAGTGGTTTTACTTTGAATTACCATTCACCTTTGCCGGACGTTAAATCTTCTTTGTTGATTAGGGCAAGAAAGGATTACGCTCCCATTGAATGGGAAACAGAAATTGTTCCTAAAAATTTCAATCAGAAATTTGCATCATTTGTTTGGATGTATGGAATTGATACAGATGCAAAAAAATACAATTTCGATTTATTCGTAAACGGAGAAAAATATTTTAACTTTTCAAATCCGGCAAGCAATGATAAATCGGAGTGGAGCATAGATGGAAAAGATGGTGCCAAGCTGACTTTCAACTACACAATGATTGACAAATACAAAGACCAAATGGGATTTGCAACAGTAAAACTGCCAAAATCTGCTATAGTTTTAGGAAAGCCGGTGATTATCAAAATTGAAGCAGAAGATGGCGGAAGCAATATTTGGTATATGACTTTCAAAGCAAATATTCAAGAAGAAATCAACATTTTACAAGAAAATGTTATAATGAAAAAAAATCAAAAACTGTATCAAGTTGTTAGATTTGATTTTACACATCTTGGAGAAGAAGCCTCTGCAAGGGTTTCAGTAGATAAGTACAAAGAAGAAATAATTTTAAAGCCGGGGCATAATTCACTAAAATTAATGCTCCCAAAAAAAGAGCATACTACTGAATATTTAGCTACAATTAAAATTGGCAACAAACCGGAGTTTGAGCGAAAATTTGAACTTCATCCTGTAAAAGAATGGACAATTTATTTTGTACAGCACACACATACCGATATTGGTTACACTCGCCCACAAACAGAAATTTTACCCGAGCATTTACGATACATCGATTATGCTTTAGATTTTTGCGATTTGACGGATACTTATCCGGACGATGCAAAATTCCGCTGGACTTGCGAAGCTTCATGGGCTGTTCGCGAATATTTGAAAAGCAGGCCCAAGCAACAAATAGATCGTTTTATAAAACGAGTAAATGAGGGTAGGATAGAGATTACCGGCATGTTTTTTAATTATTCAGAAATTGTTGATGAAACTTGCCTTGCAGCTCAAACAAGAACATTGGCTCAATTCAAAAATAAAGGTTTGAATGTTACCACAGCTATGCAAAACGATGTGAACGGAATTGGCTGGTGTCTGGCCGACTATTTTCAGGGAACTGGCGTAAAGTATCTGATTATGGGGCAACATGGACATCGTGCAAGAATTCCGTTTGACAAACCTACGGCTTTTTGGTGGGAATCTCCATCAGGAAAAAGATTGCTAGCATTCCGATCCGAGCATTATATGTACGGAAATACTTTAGGCTTGACATCGGGTGATATTCAGGTTTTTAGCAGAAATCTAACAAGATACCTAAGTAAACTTGAAGCATTAGATTATCCATTTTTGCATACTTCTATTCAGTTTTCGGGCTACATCACAGATAATGCTCCGCCTTCGACCATTGCTTGCGATTTGGTTAAAGAGTGGAACGAAAACTACGAATGGCCTAAACTAAAAATTGCTGTAGCAAATGAGTTTATGAATTATCTTGAAGAAAATCATTCAGAGAATTTAGAAGTTCATAAAGTGGCATGGCCCGATTGGTGGACAGATGGTGCCGGTTCTGCCATGAACGAAACCAAAGCTGTACGAACTACTCATGCTGATATGATTGCAAATACGGGCTTATTTTCGATAGCTAAAATTATTGGAGCAGAGCTTCCAGAAAATTTGGAAAATGATATTTCCGCGGTGCAAGATGCGATATTGTTTTACGATGAACATACTTATGGAGCAGCAGAAAGTATTAGCGATCCTTTGGCAGAAAATTCTGTAATTCAATGGAATCAAAAGTCGTCATATGCTTGGGAAGCTGTGAAAAAATCGAGAATGCTTCGCGAGAAAGCCATGGGTTATATTCAAGCTTATATTAAAAAATCGAGGGTTCCTTCAATTGCAATTTTCAATACCTTAAATTGGGAACGCTCGGGATTAGTTGAAGTTTATATCGATCACGAAATTTTGCCAAATAATAAAGAATTCAAAATAACAGATATTCATGGAAAAGAAATGGTAAGTCAGGCTTTTGAAAGTCGCAGCGATGGCACATATTGGGGAATTTGGGCGGAAAATATTCCAGCAATGGGATATAAAATATTTGAAATTCATGTTAGCGAAAAAAATAGAATTGCCGATAAATTTCAAAAATTTGATAATGTTTTTGAAAATGAATTCTACAAATTAGAATTTGATATAGAAAATAACTTGATAAGCAGTCTTTTCGATAAGCAGTTGCAAAAAGAATTGTTGGATAAAAGTGATACTATGAAAATGGGGCAATTCATTTATGAGACCTTAGAAAATCGTCATCAAATGGAACGATTTACTTACAATAAAACTGATACTATTTACCAGCCATTGCAAGGGACAAAATATAATATGACAAATATTAAAATTTTGCATATTGCTGATGGTGCTGTTTGGAAAAGTTTGTTCCTTCATGGAGACATTCCTTTGTGTGCCGATAGTAGGGGTGTGGAAATGGAAATTCGTTTGTTCAATCAAGAAAAAAGAATAGAATTTCTTTATGGTATGCACAAGTTTGCAGTAACTACACCGGAAGCTGTGTATGTTGCTTTTCCATTTTATCTCAATGAAAGCAAAATATTTTTTGAAGCTCAGGGCGGAATGGTTTCACCAGGAGTAAATCAATTGGAAGGTACGGCTTCCGACTGGAACACTATTCAGAATTTTGCTGCCGTTAGAAACAATAACTCACAAATAGTTTTTGGTAGCAACGATATTCCTTTAGTTCAATTTGGAGCAATAAACACAGGCAAATATTATTACAAGCACATACCCGAAAGTTCACATATTTATTCATGGGTTTTAAATAATTATTGGACAACAAATTTCAAAGCCGCTCAGGAAGGCGAGATGAAATGGAAGTATTATATAAGCTCGTCAGATGATAATTCTAATGGTTTTGCTACACGTTTTGCATGGGCACAGCGGATTCCGCTTCTAACGAGGGTGCTTCCTGCCGGAAAAGAAAGTCTTGAAAAACGTTCTCAATCGCTACTCGATATTGATTTGTCAAATGTTATTTTAATCAATGCAAAACCTTCTGATGATGTATTGGGGCTTGTTCTTCACTTGCGTGAAACAAATGGCGAAAATGCAATTATTGATGTAGATAAATTGTTGAAATTGAATGATTATGCTAATGTTTTGGAAGTAAATGTTTTAGAGGAAGAAATCGCTAAGCTGAAAAAGAGTATTAAATTAGAACCTTTTGAAACAAAATTTTTAAAGTTGAAAAAATAGTTTTGGTAAAAAAATCTTTAAAAGCAAACAAATGAAGAAATTAGTACTTTTAAGTTTTGTCTTTTTAACAAGCTGTTTAACAGCGGGTTGGCTGTTTGGGCAAAGCTATAAAATAATGTCTTATAATATCAGATACGACAATTCTTGGGATAGCCTGAATAGTTGGGAAATCAGGAAAACAAAAGTTGCTGAACTCATAAATTTTCACAATCCCTGCATTTTTGGAATTCAAGAAGGATTATTTAATCAGCTTCAGTTTTTAGATAGCTGCCTTGTGAATTACAAATATTTTGGTATAGGCAGGGAAGACGGAATAAATAAAGGCGAATTTTGTGCAATATTTTTCGATAAAAGTAAATTTCAGATTTTAGAGCAATCTACTTTTTGGTTGTCGGAAACGCCTGATACAGTTTCGGTTGGCTGGGATGCTGCTCTCGAAAGAATTTGTACTTTCGGACTTTTTGAGGATAAAATCAACAACAATAAATTTTGGGTTTTTAATACGCATTTCGACCATCAGGGTAGCTATGCTCGTGATAAATCAGCTTTATTAATCATTGAAAGAATTAAAGAATTGAATACAGAAAATTTGCCGGTAGTCTTGATGGGAGATATAAATTCCTTGCCTGGCTCTGCCCCAATCCAAAATTTAGAAACTTTTTTGACCGATGCCTTAAAGATTTCGGAGAAACCATTTTATGGTCCTATAGGAACATTTAACGGTTTTGATGCAAATAAAATAATATTGGAAAGAATTGATTATTTTTTCACTAACAAATTTAAGATATTGTCATATTCTCATATCGACGACAGATTGAATGACAATAAATTTATTTCCGACCATTTACCGGTTTTTGTAATTGTTGAAACTGGTGGTTGAAATTACAAAATATCTGAAAGGGACTACTAAAAATAGCAAATTTCAAGGCCTGCGAAATTTCAAAACGGCAGTTTAATATTATAAATGCAATCTGTTGAGCATGTCGAGACAAGGATTTTAATCCCGAAAGCTATCTTGAGAAACGACTAAGAAATTTGCAATTTTAGAAGTTACCTATATTAAAAAAGCCTAACTTTGTATCATGAAAACTATTTATGTTGACACATCTGTTTTTGGTGGGAAGTTTGATTATGAATTTAAACTGTGGACTGATTTGTTTTTTGAGAAAGTAATTCAGTCAGATATTAAATTAATATACTCGGATGTTGCGGAAGAAGAATTGACTAATGCCCCTTTTGAAGTAAAAAGTTTTGTTCAATCAATACCAAAAAAAAATATTCTGCGAACCAAATTAACAGAAGAAGCTGTTTTACTTGCTGAAAAATATCTATATGAAAAAGTCGTTGGCAAATCAAGTCGTGCTGATTGCTATCATATAGCTATTGCTACAATTTTGAAAGCTGACCTTTTAGTAAGTTGGAATTTTAAACATATTGTGAATATTCAAAAAATAAATGGATATAATGCTGTGAACTTGAAAAGTGGTTACAAAACTATTGAAATAAGAAACCCAAGAGAAATATTTGACTATGAAAACGAAGATGAAAAGTAATTATGACTGTGTAGGAGCAGTGCGAAAGGAAAGAGAAAGAATTGCGAGAGAGACACAAGGCAAGTCTCCAAATGAAATAATTGAGTATTTTAGCAGTAAAAGAAAAAGAACTGCAAACAAACAGGTATGAATGTATATTCTTTTTTTTTGATAAGTGGAAAACTTGATATATTTCCTTCGATTTGATTTTATTATTTTGTTTATTTTCACACACTGTTAGTTACATTATTTATATTTTTCATTTTTAATTTAGCATCATATGAGTACTAAGTTTGTAAATGTTATTAGTTTATTTGGCATAGCTCTTTTACTTTTTTCCTGTCAAAAAAATCGGCAAAAGCAAGTTTCCTTAAATATTGAAAGTGAATGGATGTTTCGTGCAGTTGACGACAACGAATGGCTGACAGCAAAAGTTCCCGGCAGTGTGCATACCGACCTCCTGAAAAATGGAATTATTGATGATCCTTTTTACAGGCTCAACGAACTTGAGGTTCAATGGATTGACAAAAAAGATTGGGAATACAAAACCACTTTTACGGTAGATAGGAATATTCTTGAAAGCAATAATGTTGAATTGAATTTCAAAGGTTTAGATACCTACGCAAATGTTTTTCTGAACGATAGATTTATTCTGAAAGCAGACAATATGTTCATCAACTGGCTTGTGAATGTTAAAGATTTTTTGGTGGAAGGTGAAAATACTTTGAGAATAGTTTTTGAATCGCCAATAAAAATTGGTCTTGAAAAGCGGGAAAAGCTTGCTTATCTTTTACCCGGAGCAGAAAACGACCAATCGGAGCGGGGAGGAGTAGGAGATAAAAAAACATGTGTTTTTACTCGGAAAGCCCAGTATCATTTTGGCTGGGATTGGGGTCCTCGATTAGTTAGCATTGGAATTTGGCAAGAAATTGAATTAAGAACCTGGAATAAAACCAAACTCATAGATGTGAATATTATTCAGGAAGAAATTTTGGCCGAGAAAGCAAAACTTTTATCAAAAATAGAAATTGAAGCAAGTGAAAACTACGATGCGGAAATTGTTGGTTTTGTAGATAAAATTAAAACTTTCGAGCAAAATATTTCTTTAAAAAAGGGTCAAAACAATTTTGAAATTCCTTTAGATGTTGAAAATCCTGAACTTTGGTGGACCAATGGGCTTGGAAATCAGAAACTTTACGAAATTGAAATTCAGTTGAAAAGTAATTCTGGAATTTTATCCACAAAAACTCAAAATATTGGTTTACGAACTATTGAAATAATTCAAAAACCCGACAGCATAGGTAAAAGTTTCTATTTCGAACTAAATGGCGAGCCGGTTTTTATGAAAGGAGCAAATTATATTCCTCAGGATATTTTCTTGTCGAGAGTCAGCGATGAAGATTATGAAAACTTGATAAAATCTGCTGTGGATGCAAATTTCAACATGCTTAGAGTTTGGGGTGGGGGAGTTTATGAGAAGGATATTTTTTACGATTTGTGCGACAAATACGGCATTTTGCTTTGGCAGGATTTTATGTTTGCTTGTGCGATGTATCCGGGCAATCCTGAATTTTTAGAAAATGTAAAAAAGGAGGCTATTCAAAATGTTAGGCGTTTGCGAAATCACCCTTCAATTGCTCTTTGGTGCGGAAACAACGAAATACTCTCGGCCTGGAATCGCTGGGGTTGGAAACCGAATGTGCTTGAAAATCAGGGGCAAAACATAGTCGATACAGTTTGGAAAGCTTACGACGATATTTTTCATAAAATTTTACCGGAAGTTGTAAATGAGTACGATTCACAAAATTTGTATTGGTCATCTTCGCCAAGTGCCGGTTTTGGTGAGCTCGAAAATGGAAAGTTCGGCGACAATCATTATTGGGGAGTTTGGTGGGCAAAAAAGCCTTTTGCTGAATATAAGGAGGAAATTCCTCGTTTTATGTCGGAGTATGGTTTTCAGTCGTTTCCCGAACTAAATTCTGTAAAAAAATATGCTCTCGAAAGCGATTGGGATATAAATTCGGAAGTTATGAAATCGCACCAACGTTCAAGTATTGGCAATATTACTATTGAAGAGTATATGAAGCGTGATTATAAATACCCAAAGGATTTTCCTATGTTTCTTTATCTAAATCATGTTCTTCAGGCCGAAGGTATAAAAATGGCAATTGAAGCTCACCGACGAAATATGCCCTACTGCATGGGCTCATTATATTGGCAGATAAACGATTGCTGGCCTGTAGCTTCCTGGTCGGGGATAGATAGTTATGGAAATTGGAAGGCTATGCACTATTTTGTAAAAAAGGCTTTTAGCGATATTTTGGTTTCGCCTGATATAGAGGACGATAGATTAAATATTTTTGTAGTTTCCGACAAGCTTAAAAATGTTGAAGCGAAACTTCGACTTTCGATAATCGATTTCGATGGAAATATTTTGTTCGAAAAGAAAAATGAAATTTCTATTGAGAAAAATAGCTCGAAAATTTATTACGAGGCAGAGTTAGAGCAATTACTCAGCGAAATGAACAAAGAAAGTATTTTGCTACAGTCACAAATTTTAGATTCGCAAAATATGTTTCTATCCGAAAATGTTCTCTATTTCGGAGCAATAAAAGACCTGAAATTGCCAAATCCTAAAATTCAGCATACAATAGAAATTTGCGAAGGAGGATTTATTTTAAAACTTTCAACAGATAAACTTGCCAAGAACATATATTTGCGAGCCAACGAAACCGAAGGCAGATTTTCTGATAATTATTTTGACTTGCTGCCAAAGCAAAAAATTCAAATTGAGTTCAGCACCAAAGAAAATATTAGCTTAGAAACATTTGCTGACAGTTTAGAAATATTTTCGTTAGTGGATAGTTATTGAAGGAAAGCGGAGTTCGGAAACTTCGCATAGCTGGGTCATTCCTACGGAATTTTTTAAAAATGTGTTTCGTTTTCCTCCGATTTCCATCTGAGGAAAACAATGCCAGTAGCTAAAAAATTCCACAGGAATGACCTTGAAGGAAATTGTTCAACATTAAATATTCAACTTTCAACTTACTCATACATTTCCGTAGTACCTGAATAAAAAATCCTATAAGCCTTATATCCATAAGGCCAGATAGTTAAGAGATATTTGTTGCAAGTTGGGTTAAATATTTGGTCGTTTATCCGTGCCACCGCTTGGAGCGGTGGTACGGGTAAAGTCATAACAAAAAAAAATGAACAATTAATGTTTTTGAACTTCTTACAAAAAAGCCCCAAAGTAAAAAACAATGGGGCTTTTAGTTTGAAGTAACAAATATACTATTTCACCAAACTCATACATTTGGTTTCAAAATAGTTAGAATTTTCTCCTATAACTTTTATTGTATAGAAGTATGCACCGGCAGAAAGTCCGCTTGCATCAAATTTTACTGTATAAC
>JABHKC010000092.1 GCA_018692315.1 Bacteroidota bacterium
ATAGAATCAGTTATTTATGATAAATGTGGTTCATCTGAGTAAAACTAAAAAAATAGCAAGAAAAATAAATTTTAGCCTAAATCATATTTCTCTAAACTTCAGCTACATAAAGAGTTCTTTTTTTTCTTGCGGAATTGCTGATTAAAATGGCAATAAGCTAATGAGATAACCATGTATTTTCATAGACAAAATTTACATACATATCTTTTATGCAACACAATGACTATACAAGAAATCGTAATTTAGAATTATTTTATCGGATAATTGAATTTTCGTTGTTCTATCAAAATCCATACGCAAATTAATAATTCTAAATTTTTATTTCATAATTAATTTCCATTTTTGCAAAAAATATCAAAAATGGAATATTGTAAAATTATTTTGAAATCAGGAAAAGACCAATCGGTTAAGCGATTGCATCCCTGGATTTTTTCCGGTGCTATTAAAAAAATGCTTGGAACTCCTGCAGAAGGTGAAATTGTTGAAGTATTAGATAATAAAAATAGTTTTTTGTGCTATGGACATTATCAAATTGGGACAATCACAGTTCGTATAATCTCTTTCGAAAAACGAGTAATTGATAAAAGTTTTTGGCACGACAAAATTTTGAAAGCTATAAACTACAGAAAAAAAATAGGATTTTTAAGCGGTGGAAATACAAATGTTTTCAGAATGATAAATGCTGAAGGAGATAATCTTTCAGGTTTAATTATTGACTACTATAATGGAACTGCTGTAGTTCAGGCTCATTCTATTGGAATGTTCACTATTTTGAATACTATTTCAGAAATATTGAAAGATATTCTTCAGGAAAATCTGCTTGCAGTTTACAATAAAAGTAAATCCAGTTTGCCATATAAAGCTGATATTAAGCAAGATGATGCTCTTATTTTCGGTTCGCCAAACACAAATGAAGTCCTTGAGAATGGCAACAAATATTTTATTGATTGGGCAGAAGGGCAAAAAACCGGATTTTTCATAGACCAACGCGAAAACCGAAAACTTTTAGAATTTTATGCAAAAGAAAAATCTGTTTTAAACATGTTTTGCTACACCGGCGGTTTTTCAGTGGCTGCATTACAAAATGGAGCAGAATTAGTTCACTCGGTTGATAGTTCGAAAAAAGCCATTGAGCTTACCGATAAAAATATAGAACTCAACTTTCCTGATGCAAAAAATCATAAATCTTATTGCGAAGATGCTTTCAAATTCTTAGAGAACATTCAGGATAAATATGATGTAATTGTACTTGACCCACCTGCTTTTGCAAAACATCAAAAAGCCCTACACAATGCACTTCAAGGATACAAAAGGTTGAATCAAAAAGCTATTGAACAAATAAAACCGGGTGGTATTATTTTTACTTTTTCCTGCTCGCAAGCCGTGAGTAAAGAGAACTTTCGTAAATCGGTTTTTGTGGCAGCAGCAAATGCAGGAAGAAGTGTGAAAATTCTACATCAGCTTAGCCAACCTGTTGATCATCCAATAAATATTTTTCATCCTGAAGGAGAATATTTGAAAGGAATAGTTCTATATGTGGAATAGCATTTAGATCTAAGCTAAATAGACAATTTAACCAAAATTATTAGGACGGGAACTTCTTTAAGTGGACCAATAACTGTTGTAAAAATTTCGTAAGAATTTAAATAAAATCTACTAAGTTTTTTGGCTACCAAAACTTTAATTTTAAGTTAACTTTGTCACATAAAATAATGAAATGAAAGGGAAACTTATAATTTTTTCGGGACCTTCGGGAAGTGGAAAAACTTCAATAGTTAAATTTCTATTGTCGAAAAATCTTAATCTTAGTTTTTCGGTTTCGGCATGTAGCCGAGAAAAGCGTAAGAATGAAGTTCATGGGAAAGACTATCTTTTTATCTCTGTAAACGATTTTAAACAAAAAATTAATAACAAAGAATTTTTAGAATGGGAAGAGGTTTACGAGAATAATTTCTATGGAACTTTGAAATCGGAAGTAGAAAAAAATCTTGATACGGGCAAAAATGTGATTTTTGATATTGATGTAATTGGTGGTTTAAACATTAAGAAAATATACACAAACAGTGCTCTCACAATTTTTGTAAAACCTCCAAATATCGACGAATTAAAAAAAAGACTAATAAGTCGTTCTACCGAATCTGAAGAAAAACTGAATAAAAGAATTAGTAAGGCAAAATATGAAATTTCGTTTGCCGACAAATTCGATAAATTAATTATAAACGACAAACTAAATGAAGCTGAAGAAGAAGCCTTTGAAATAGTAAATCAATATCTATTTTGAAATTGGTTTTGCAAAATTGAAAAGACAATCTTAGAATATTAAACTATCAAAAAAATGAAAGTAGGCTTATATTTTGGCTCATTCAATCCTATCCATATTGGACATTTGGCTATTGCAAACTATATGGTCGAATTTTCGGACATTGATCAGCTCTGGTTTGTTATCAGTCCTCAGAATCCTTTTAAGAAAAAATCGAGCTTGCTTGCAGATTATCATCGCCTCGAATTGGTGAATCTTGCAATTGGCGATAGCAATATGCTGAAATCTTCGAACATTGAGTTTAAATTATCGCAACCTTCTTATACAATTGACACATTGGTTTTTCTTAAAGAAAAATATCCTGTTAAGAATTTTGTACTAATAATGGGTTCAGATGGAATTTCGACTTTTCATAAGTGGAAAAATTATACCGAGATTTTGAAACATCATCAAATTTATGTTTACCCCCGACCAAATTGCGATAATAGTAAAGCAGCCGAATATGGAATGAAAATAATTGATGCACCTCAAATTGAAATTTCATCGAGTTTTATTCGAAATTCCATTAAAAATGGAAAAGATGTTCGCTATTTTATGCCGACTAAAGTTTCAGAATATATAACTGAAATGCACTTTTTCTCAAGTTAATGGCAATAGGAAATGCCAGCTCAAAATAAAGTTAAACAAAAAACACTAATTGTCTTTATGGTAAGCTTCCACAATATCTTTCACAAGTGGGTGGCGCATATTGTCCTTTTCGTTGAAGTGGATAATTGAAATTCCTTTAATGGCTTTTAAAATTTTCAATGCTTTTATTAGACCAGATTGTTGTTTTTTTGGCAAATCAATTTGAGTAATATCTCCGTTGATTACAAATTTAGAATTCGAACCCATTCTTGTTAAGAACATTTTTATTTGATTCTCTGTTGTATTTTGAGCTTCATCGAGAATTACAAAAGCATTGTTTAAAGTACGCCCCCGCATATATGCCAATGGCGCAATTTGTATAACTTCATCTTCAATCATGTCGCGAAGTTTTCTCGAAGGAATCATATCGCGCAGTGCATCATATAAAGGTTGCAAATAAGGGTCAATTTTCTCTTTCATATCGCCAGGTAAAAAGCCCAAATTTTCACCCGCTTCAACTGCCGGGCGACTCAAAATTATTCGTTTCACCCAGCGGCTACGTAAAGCTCTTACTGCCAAAGCTATTGAAGTATAAGTCTTGCCTGTACCTGCCGGACCAATTGCAAAAATCATATCATTTTTTTGCTCCTGTTCTACAAGCAATTTCTGATTTTTTGTAGCAGCTCTAATTAATTTTCCATTGTTTCCGAAAAGTAAAACTTCATTATCAGAGTTTTGGCGAACTTCAATTTCATCAATATTTTCTGTCAAAATTCTTTCGAATTCGCTATTTGTCAAATTTGAATTATTACAATAGTGATTTATGATTATCTTGATTTTCTTTTCAAAATTATTTATTTCATTTTCATCGCCAAATAATTTCAGCTCCTCGCCACGTGCAATAATTTTTAGCTTTGGAAAAAATATCTTCATTCTTTCTAAACGAGAATTGTTTACACCGAGAAGTAACAAAGGATCAACTTCTTTTAAATAAATAATCTTTTCAATCATATTTAATATATTTCACTATTTTTGATTCCTACAAAGTAAATAAATTATTTTTAATACATATAAAATTGGCAAATAGAAGATTTTATGTTTTCAATCTATTTTTCAATCAAAAAGTAAATAATCTAAATAAAAGATGAATAAAAATTTACAAGCATTCGATAGATTACTTCAAATAATGGACGATTTACGAGCAAAATGCCCTTGGGACAAAACTCAAACTTTAGAAAGTCTGCGAACCTTAACAATAGAAGAAACATACGAACTTGCCGATGCCATTATCAGTAACAATATGACTGATATAAAGAAAGAACTTGGCGATTTGATGCTACATATAGTTTTTTATGCAAAAATTGGTTCGGAAACTAAGGATTTCGACATTTCGGATGTAATCAATTCTTTATGTGATAAGCTAATTTTTCGACATCCACACGTATATGGCAACACGGCTGTTGCTGATGCCGAAGAAGTAAAAGCAAACTGGGAGAAGTTAAAACTGCTGGAAAAAGGAGAAGTGAAAAATACAGTTTTGAGCGGTGTTCCAAAATCGCTTCCTGCCCTTGTTAAAGCAAACAGAATTCAGGATAAAGTTAGAGGAGTTGGCTTCGATTGGGAAGAAAAAGAGCAAATTTGGGAAAAGGTAGAAGAAGAATTTAACGAATTAAAGCAAGAAATTTTGGATCAAAATCAAGATAATATTGAATCAGAATTTGGCGATTTATTTTTCTCTCTTATAAATGCAGCCCGACTTTATAATATAAATCCGGAGAATGCTCTCGAAAGAACTAATCGAAAATTTATTAAACGATTTAATTATCTTGAGAAACAAACACTTACCAAAGGAATTTCGTTGCATGATATGACACTCGAACAAATGAACAAAATTTGGGACGATGCAAAAAAATATGATTAGTTCTAAAATTGAAACAATTCATATATTTTTTCAATTTTGTCGTATAAAATATTAACTTTGCTTATATCAATTTATTTAATTATTTGGAAATGAATGAAACTCGAACTAATAATGGAACAATATTAATAGTTGATGATATTTCAACCAATATTCAATTAATGACAACAGTTTTGGAGAGAGAAAATTTTGATGTAATCTCCACGACAAATTCCGAAGAAGCTATAGAAATCACAAAAAACAATGATATTGACCTGATATTATTAGATATTGTAATGCCAAATATAAATGGATTTCAATTATGTAAGAATATTAAAAGCCACGAAGCATCCTCTGATATCCCAATTATCTTTATTTCCGTATTGCCGTTTCCAGAAAATATTGTTAAAGGTTTTGAATTTGGAGGAGTAGATTATATAATTAAGCCCTACAACAAACAAGAATTTGTATTCAGAATAAAAACACATGTCAAACATAAGCAAGAAATTGCAAGACTGAAGCAAGAAATTGCAAAGCTAAAAAACCCATCCGCAAATAAATAATCACTTTTGGAAGGCCTTCTGTATATAGGAATAACTCAATCGCTATTCGCCTCATTTTTAATGATTAGCAAAAAAAACCGTCAGTTGTCTGACTATACTTTGTCTATTTGGCTTTTTCTTATTGCTATTCAATTGTCCTCTAATTTTTTAGGTTTAAAAATCGAAAAACTAAAATATCCGGAATTACTTTTGCTTAGAACCATTCCTTTCACTTACGGACCTTTTCTTTATGTCTATGCCAAGCTGCTAATTTCAGAAAAACCCAAATTCAATAATAAAAGCCTCCTTCACCTAATTCCTTTTTTCGTCTTTCTAATATTCTTTTTTAGTATAATCAAACAAAAAAATATTATAAATAATGTTATTGAAAGTTTTCAGGGAGGCAGCTTTTCAGCAATTCATTTTTCGTATGCAATTGCAATAATTATCAGCATTATTATTTATGTTTTTCTTACGATGAAGCTATTGCGAAAACACCGAAAAAATATCTTAAATCATTTTTCTATAAAGTCTGAAAAAACCAATCTTAATTGGTTGAGGACTATAGCAAACTGCTTTGGCTTAGCATATTTCCTTGCAATTTTAGTTAGGTTTTCTAATTTCTATTTCGATGTAAATAATCCGATTTTTAGCCCTGAATTTTTTCCCGTAATAGGCTTAACATTTTTTGCTTATGCTCTAAGCTTTTTTGGATTCAATCAGCCGTCAATTTTTGTAAATAAACGATACGAATTATTGCAAGAGATTAAGCTCCGAAGAATGGCAAATGCAGAAAAAGCTCAAAAACGAGAAACAAAATACGAAAAATCGGGATTGAAAGAAGTAGATGCTAAAAAGTATCTCTCAATGATTGAAAAATACATGGAAGAAAAAAAACCATACTTAGATGGAAATTTTACCATCGAAAATATGGCAAGAGATTTAGATATTCAGAAATACTACCTTACTCAAATTATTAACGAAAAGTTGAACAAAAATTTCTACACTTTCGTGAACGAATTTCGCGTAAATGAAGTGAAAAGAATGTTATTAGATAAAAACACCGGTAATTTTACACTGCTCGGTATTGCCTACGATTGCGGATTCAACTCAAAATCGGCATTTAACTCTATCTTTAAGAAAATTACAAACGAAACCCCATCGCAGTTTAAAAAAAGAAATTTGCCATCATAAGACAAGTTTTTGATTTTCTAATTGAAAAATCCTTTGAAATTATCAAAAAAACTACTGTCTGTTTTAAAATTTTCAGCGCTGAAGTTTTTTGAAGGTTTTAGTTTCTCAATAATTTTTCTTTCATCTTTCGATAAAACTTCAGGAATGTAAACATTTATTGAGACTAATAAATCTCCTCTTCCGTAGCCATTCACTTCAGGAACACCTTTCCCTCGCAAACGTAATACTTTCCCGGGCTGAGTTCCAGGTTCAATTTTAATTTTTACTTTACCTTCTACAGTAGGAATTTCTACAGGGATTCCAAGTATTGCATCGGGGATACTAATATTCAAATTGTACAAAAGGTCGTTTTCATCTCGTACCAAATGCGGATGTTTTTCTTCTTCGATGAGAACCAAAAGGTCGCCATTAACTCCTCCTCTACGTGCAGCATTGCCTTTTCCGCTTACCGAAAGTTGCATTCCTTGAGCAACTCCAGCAGGTATTTTGATACTAATAATCTCGTCATCTTTCACAATTCCTTCGCCATAACAAACATTACATTTGTTTTTCAGTGTTGAACCCTCGCCTCCGCAATGCGGACAAGTAGATGCCGTTTGCATTTGCCCTAAAATTGTATTTGTTATTTTCGAAACTTGTCCTGTACCATGGCAAGTTGTACAAGTTATTCTTCCAGAGCCGGCTTTGCCTCCACTTCCGTTACAAGATTGGCAAGCAACATACATTTTCACCTTTATCTTTTTTTCAACTCCTTCAACAATTTCTTTTAAGTTTAGTTTTACTTTCACTCTCAAATTTGAGCCCTTGCTTACACGTCTGCCACTACGACTACTTCCAAAACCACTAAAACCGCCTCCGAAACCACCGCCAAAAATGTCACCAAAATGAGAAAAGATATCTTCCATATTCATTCCGCCGCCACCAAATCCGGCACCGCCTTTCATTCCGGCATGACCGAATTGGTCATATCTGCTTTTTTTGTTTTCGTCGCTTAAAACTTCGTAAGCTTCAGCAGCTTCTTTAAACTTCTCCTCAGCAGCATTGTTATTAGGATTTTTATCAGGATGATATTTTATAGCTTGTTTTCTGTATGCTTTTTTTATCTCATCTTTAGAAGCATTTTTCGACACTTCTAATATTTCGTAATAATCTCTTTTCGACATATTTGTAGTTTTTTGGTTTTAAGGCTTTTATGCAAATGATTTTTTGTTCAATGGATTGATTTTAATGATATTTCAAATTTGCTCATTGCTTAGTCGCCAATAACTACTTTTGCAAATCGTATCACTTTGTCATTCAAATAATACCCTTTTTCTATTACATCAATAACTTTCCCTTTTTGCTTTTTCTTTGGAGCTGGAATTTTTGTTATTGCTTCGTGTAAATCTGTATCGAATTCTTTATCAATAGCATCAATTTCTTTAATCCCATTTTGCTTTAGAAAGTCTTTGAACTTATTATATATTAAGTCGTTACCAGTTTTTATTGCTGTCACATCTTTAGCTCCTTTGCTTGCAGTGATAGCTCTTTCAAAATCGTCAAAAATTGGGATGATATTTTTAATAGTATCTGCACCGGCAGATTTTATTAAATCCATTTTTTCTTTCAGAGTGCGTTTTCTGTAATTATCGAAATCGGCTGAAAGTCGAAGGTATTTATTTTTCCATTCCGCAATTTCTTCCTCCGGAGTTTTTTCAACTTCAGGTTTAGATTCCTGAGTGATGTCATCCGATTTTTCATTTTTAATTGGTTCTTCCGAAACAGTTTCAGAACTTTCGGTTTTTATATCCATTTCTTCCTCAGAATCTATATTCTCTTTGTCAGAATCCTTCTCAGACTTTTTAGTAGAAGCTTCTTTTGTTTTTGCATTTTCTACTTTTATTTCTTTTTCAATATTCGCTTTTTCTACTTTTTTGCTTGCCATTTTACAAAAGTTTTGAAATTAAAAATTTAAGTTTTCTGTGCTTAACAAAATTATTGCCACTTTGAAAGACAAAAAACTATGAATAAAAAAATATATAAATAATCTGGGAAATAGGAGTTTTTAGAGAACCCAAATTTGCTGATTTGCTATTTTTCGATTTAGATGAAAAATTATGTAAATTGTTTCAGACTTTAAATTTAGAGAAGTTTTTTACTAAATGAATCAATAATTTTGCAAACTTTAGGTATTTAGTAAATGAATGAAATTACAAAATCTTCATAGGAGAATTTTATTACATCTAAGAAAATAACAAAGGACAAATTGTCACAGAAACTATATTATATGCAAAAATGACAACATCTTTGTCAGGAAATCACAGATATTGTCATACCATTTTTTTAAAGAATATTTGAGCTTAACTCCGTGAATTGATTACTCTTCTTCTATCACAAGCTCAGAAATTACAATAGTTACATTTGCGGTTTCATCATAATTCAAAACAAGTTCTCCTTCGCCAAAACGCTTATTGTAATGCAGAACCGGACCTTTTTCAACAAAAACATCAAGGGTTGATGTGAAAACAAACTCGTGGAAAGTTTTGCCCTCTTCATTTGTAAATTTTTGGTCTTCCATTATAGTACCGTTCGGTCGGGAAAACAACTCTACTTTTGCTCCCACAACAGGTCTATCTTCTTCGTCAATAACATAAACAACGGCTTTTGGGTTCTCATTTTTATTGCAAGAAAAAAACAATAGAGGAACTAATGTAAACCAAAAAAGTACTAAAATGCTCTTTTTCATATCCTTAACACAATTTTACCTGATAGTAACAGTTTCTTCGTAAGTTTTGTCCTCTTCTAAAATTACAACTCCCGATCCAGTAAGAGTATAAGAAAAATCGCTGGAAACATATTCTACTTCTACATCAAGAATTGCTTCGTATTTAAATGTATGAAATGTTTGTCCATTAGGATCGGTTCTGGCAATTTGCTCTACAATTGAACCATTTGGTGAAGAAAACACTCTAACTTGAGCTAAATGAACAGGAAATCCGGCTTCGTTAACTACTGTAATTGTAGCTTTTGGAGGTTCTGGTTCAACACAAGAATTAAATGATAAACATGTAGTTATTAATAAAATAGAAAAAAATACAAATCTTAATTTAAAGTTTTTCATAATATTTTACATTTATATTAAATCCTTCAATAGAAATAATTTCTATCTTGCGACAAAATTACAAAATTAGAAAATTATTTAACTATTTTATTTTATTATGAAACATTCTCAAATTATATTTATTATTATAATTTCGATTTTTAGTTTATCTGCTATTTCGCAAAATGCTATATCTCAAACTATTAAGATAGAAACTAATTTTGGAGATATAACACTAAAATTATATGATGAAACGCCACTTCACAAAGATAATTTTCTGAAACTAATCTCACAGAATTTTTACGACTCATTATTATTTCATAGAGTGATGGACCAATTTATGATTCAAGGAGGCGATCCTGATTCAAAAAGTGCTATCAGCGGAAATAGACTTGGAAATGGAGGCCCCGGATATACAATTCCGGCAGAATTTGTTGAGAATATTATTCACAAAAAAGGAGTTTTGGCAGCAGCTCGCGAAGGCGACCAAATCAATCCGGAGAAACGATCATCTGGTTCTCAATTTTATATTGTTGAAGGAAAACTTTTTACAAATGAAGAAATAGACAAATTTGAAGAGCAAAGGAATAATTCGAAAAAAACTCAAATCACGCTAGACTTTATTGCAAGGCCAGAGAATATAAAAATTAAAAATAAGGTAGATTCTTTACAGAAAATGAAAGATATTGAAAGTTTGAGAGCGTATGCCTTAGAATTAGAAAAGTTTCTTGAAGATGATTTTGCAAAAATGGAAAAGTTCAAATATTCAGAAGAGCAAAGAAAATTATATACCACCATTGGAGGAACTCCGCATCTCGATGGTGCTTACACTGTTTTTGGTGAAGTAATAGAAGGATTCGATACTATTGAAAAAATCTCGCAACAAAAATGCGACGAATATTCCCGACCATTTGTTGATGTTCGAATGAAAATTAGTATTTCGGAGTAAAAGTATTAATATTGCTTATTCCAAATATTTGTACACAAATTCCTTGCAGAAAACATAAAATTTATAATTCCTGAAAAATGTTAGATAAAGTAAAATATTTATTAAAAGAAATTGAAAATTTCAGATCAAATAAGAAAGAAGAAATTGAAAACAAAAGAATTGAATTATTGAGTAAGAAAGGCGAAATTTCGAAGTTGTTTGCCGAATTTAAGAATGTACCTAATGACCAAAAAAAGGAATTTGGACAAAAAATTAACGAACTTAAAAATAAAGCCCTTTCTAAACTAAATTCGTTGAAAGAGAAACTTGAAGAAAATGGAGGCGAAATCAATGCAAAAGATTTGAGCTTACCAAGCGAATTTGTAAAACTTGGTTCTCGTCATCCTATCTCAATAGTTAGAAATGAAATTATTCAAAATTTTTCGCGTTTGGGATTTGTCATTTCCGAAGGACCCGAGATCGAAGACGATTGGCATGTTTTTTCTGCTCTAAATTTTCCGGAAAATCATCCGGCTCGCGACATGCAGGATACTTTTTTCATTAATAAAAATCCTGATATTCTACTTAGAACGCATACATCTTCTGTACAAGTTAGAGTTATGCAAAATCAGAAACCCCCAATTCGTACAATTTCACCGGGTAGAGTTTTCAGAAATGAAGCCATTTCGGCACGAGCACATTGCATTTTTCATCAGGTAGAAGGATTATATATTGACAAAAATGTTTCTTTTGCTGATCTGAAACAAACTCTTCTATATTTTGCAAAAGAAATGTTTGGTGAAAAAATTGAAATACGATTGCGACCATCATATTTTCCCTTTACAGAACCATCTGCAGAAATGGATATTAGTTGTAAAATTTGTGGTGGTAGCGGTTGCAATGTTTGTAAATATACGGGTTGGGTTGAAATTCTAGGTTGCGGAATGGTCGATCCCAATGTTTTGGAAAGCAATGGCATTGACAATCAGAAATATACCGGTTTTGCTTTCGGAATGGGAATTGAGCGAATAACAATGCTAAAATACCAAATTAAAGACCTCAGGCTATTTTTCGAGAATGATATTCGGTTTTTGCAACAGTTTGAAGCGGCAATTTAGGTATTCATTCCTTATTCTTAATTTCCTCATATTCAGGAATTTTTTGCAAGAATTTATAAGAATTGTTACTATGGTCAATTTTGCAGCAATAATGCGACAATCCATTAGTAACTATTAAATAATTTACTTTCAATTTAATGTTGTAGTTAGCAATTTGCTCAAATGTATTTTGAGAGATTTTCACCTTAGGCGATTTACATTCGACTATCAAAAGTGCCTTCCCGAATTTATCAAAAACTGCAATATCACAGCGTCTTTTCATTTTATTTATTGAAAGAAACATTTCAATTGTAATAAGTTGTTGCGGAAATTTTTTCTCATCGATCAAATAATTTACGAAATTTTGCCTGACCCATTCCTCCGGTGTCAGGGCAACATATTTTTTCCTGAACTGATCGAAAATATATTTCCTATCGTCAATAAGTTTATATCGAAAATTATAGTTAGGTAAATTTAGACTTTGCATAAGAAATTTTTTCTTAATAATTCAAAACTGCAATCCTTGTTTTACTGAACATTATTTTTCATCTATCCATAATCTATAAACGATAAAAAATTGTCCAATTTCGTACAATTATTGTATCACAATCGTTCATTTCAATTATCTACAGAAATAGAATATTCTAAATTTCAACATCTTAGCAAATATGGCATACAAAATGCAATAATGGAAACCTGAACAATTAAATTAAAATTTAATGTAGTTTTTTCTCAATAGTTTAATAATAGGTTAGTTAAACTGTGAAACGGGCATTTTGGTTAGATGCCCGTTTTTTTATTCATTCTTTCATCGCACATTTATGCAAAATCTAAAACTGAAATTATTATTTCTTGCTATGTTTCATTTAATTAGCTATTTCTAACAAGATGATTAGAACTTGCTTGACATGTTGGCATTATCAACATATCATTTATATTTACATGAGCCGGTCTTGACACTGCAAATAAAATTGCTTCAGCAATATCGTTTGCAAATAGTGGTGTCATTCCATCATAAACCTTATTGGCAGCTTGTTTGTCTCCCTTAAACCGTACTAATGAAAATTCAGTATCAACCATTCCGGGATGAATAGCAGTAACTTTTATTCCATACTCAAGCAAATCAATACGCATTGCTTTTGACAATGAATCAACTGCATGTTTGGTAGCACAATAGGCATTTCCATTTGCGTAAGTTTCCTTTGCTGCAATTGAACCAATATTGATAATATGTCCGGTTTTTTGGCCAGCCATTATTGGTGAAATTTTACGAGTTATATAAAGTAAGCCCTTTATGTTGGTGTCAATCATTCTTTCCCAATCGTCTATAAGTCCAGAATGTATTGGACTTAGTCCAACTGCAAGTCCGGCATTATTCACTAAAATATCAATTTTTTTCCAATTGTCAGGTAGGCTCTCAATAGCTTGATTTACTTCCTCGAGTTGACGAATATCGAAACTCAGGCACAAAACTTCTACAGCAAATTTCTTGACAATTTCTTGCTTCAAATCTGTTAACCTTTCTTTTCTTCTGCCAGTAATAATTATATTAAACTGATTTTCAGCTAACTTATAGGCTGTAGCTTTTCCAATGCCAGATGTAGCACCGGTTATTAATGCAATTTTTTTCATTTGAAGGAAATATAAGTGTAAATTTCAAGCTGAATTTGAAACTTATCGGCATTTTTTACAATAATCACTTTTAACAGATGGATTTTCAAAAACCTGAATTGAAAAGTGTTTACCATCGAAAAGTGAACAATATCGTTTATGATTAATTTTATCGGCAGTTCTTAAAGCATTCACAAATTTTGAAGAAACCTGAAGGTCGGTTTCATGACTACATAAGGAAATGTATGTAAAAAGCAGTTCTTCATTAACATTTTCGTTTTCGATAAATGGGTCTAAAAGCGATGCTGCATATTCATAATCGTTATGATCTATAAAAATATGTGCCAATTTCAGAGAACTTTGCCAGCTTGATTCTTTAATATTCACCAAATTCTTAATTCTATTCAGGCTTTCTACTACCAGAGGATTTGTAGTTTCAACCGTATCAATCTCTTCAATTATTTTGAATTGGAACTCCAAGTTCAACAAATCAATAGTTTTTTTATCTAAAGTTGTACGATAAAGTTTTTCGATTTGACTTTGAATTTTAAATGCCTGATAATCATCAGTTAATTGTTCATTTTCTAATTTACTAAAAATATTATTAAAACTAATATATCCGTTGGTTGGAGCAAGTTTGTATAAATCTTGCATTTCTTTATAAAACTGTTCTGATTCAATTTCATTTACAAAATTTTGCATCCACAATTTGTTCATTATCATACCTGTGAATTTAATATCAAGCGGTATTTCCTGGTCGTGTATGGCTTTCGAATTATATTTTCCTGCAATAATTTTCTTCAAAATATATTTCTGAATTGAAAGTGCTAATGGTAAATTTTGTTTTTTTATAGCTCTATTAAATTGAAACAAAACAAATTCTTGTTCTTTTTCGCCTCTCAAGTCGTATGAAATTTGCATTTCTACTCTGGCAAACCTATGATTTTTTAGAATTGGTTCGAGATCTTTATACATATCATTTTTTCTGATATATGATTTTGCCTGTTGCAATGTCATCGAGGCAAAATGTTCAAATTCGGTACCTATAACATCTATCTTAAACAAAGACCAGCTATCTTTAGCAAGCAAATCGATTTCCGGTTCTTCATTTTGTTTTGCAGCTATAATATTTTTAATGCTTTCGGCTCTTTTGTGTTGCTTTATAATATTTTTTGGGTCAGTATTTTCTATTGAAGAATATGCAACAACATGTAATTTATCAATAATGAATGGAGGCTGATTTAATTCTTCAAAATATGGATTAATATCTTCATTTGTATATTCATATTTACCTTTTTCAAATATAATTTTGAAACTTAACTCACGACTTTTTGTCTCCGGAACATAGACCATCTCATTTTGGCTACTTACTGTATCAGCCAGAATTTCAATTTTTTCTGTTTTAGGATTATTCCCATTAAAAACAAATGCTTGCTGAATATTTCTGCATATATGTTTGTCTTTTATTAAAATCAAATTCAGCTCATATTCACCTATATCTTGTGGCATATAGTCAATTTCTACCATCAGGTTTTTCTTGGCATCTTTTCCTTCGATAAGATTACTTGAATAAAGTTTTTTAGCGAGCAATTTATCTAACAATATTCCTTTGTTATACAAATTATTATCTAAAGCATTTTCAGCATTGCAAGGATATTGTTCTTTTTGAATTATATCAACAGCAATTCCATCATAGCTGTCCTTTTTTATTATTTTTTTTAATTCCTTCAAATCGTAATGCTTAAAATATACCATGTCATCTTCAACAAAAAGACTTTCCTGCAAATCACTCAATCCTCTAAATTTATCTAACTTTTCACAGATTTTTTGATTATAGCCTTTCAGTCCCATTGATTTTGTAGTTATTGGAACTTCAAGTTCATTGGCAAGATCAATACCTGGACTTTTTGAATAATAATTACCAAAAACTACGGAAACATAAACTTTCTTGTTTAAATCGTCGAGTGAGGAACCTATTCCGACAAATATATACTTATAATCGGTAACTCTTGAAGCAGTTTTAGGACTTCGCATCCACTTATCTACAATATAGTTTGCTACAAATTGGTATGTATAATATTCGCCAGATTTCTTAAGAGATGATTTTTCTGTAAGACCGGCAATTTTATTCGTACCATCATAATCTAAAGCAATATCACAAATTTCCATAGGATCGCGCCTTACATCCTGATCTTTTGCCATATTTTCAGCTTGCTCTTTTGCGGTATATGTCAATATTTTTTCCTCAACAAACCTATCTACTCCATTTTCATCGCGATTTTTGTTCAACTCATCGAGCATTGCCTGAGCAAGAATTTTGTAATTAAATTGATAAACATCAATTGTTTGGCTTGTTTCTAAATTTGTGCTATCTGAAAGTTCACCATTCGATTGACCATAAGAATTATGCAAAATAATGGTAAATAATATCGCTGATATCAATAATGTTTTATTAATAATTTCATTCATTTTATTCAATTTAATGTTTAAAAGAATTGCTGACAATTTACAAATAATCTCAAAACTAAAAAAGCATTTATTATATATTATTTGCTCTCTTACAAATTATAGTATCGTCATCATTTTATCCTCTTAATAACATCCTGTTTGTCAGACGATTGAAAAATTTGAACTTTTTCCTTAGTGAAATTTCCAAACAAAATTTCACTTTAACCAAAACTTTATAATTTCGCAATCTTTATAGATATGAAAATTATTTTCTTTGTACTTCGTTTTCTATTTTTTCTAATGTGATTATTAATTAGCTGATTTTTATAAATTTAATGAATACAAGTGATAAAATCAATTCATTGAAAATTTCATTTGCCGGTGATACGAGCTTTACTGGCATTTTTAGAAAAAAAGTTATGGATGGCGAAGAAATTTTTTCAGAAGAATTTTTGTCGAAATATAATAAATCAGAATTTTTTGTATTGAATTTTGAAGGTGCAGCAACAAAATCCTGTCAAAACGAAAATTCAAAATTTGCCTTATTCAGCCCAACTTGCAGCATTTCATATTTAAACAAATATCTAAATCCTATTTTCAATCTTGCCAACAATCACATTTTCGATTGTGGTTTGAAAGGTTTTTTGGAAACCAAACAAGAAATTAAATGGCAGAAGTTGCTATATTTTGGAGCTGGAGAAAATATAAAAGAGGCTTCACGAGTTTTATTTCTGGAACACAAAAACATTAGAATTGCAATTTTAGGAATTTCTCATCGAGAAGGTGAGATTGCATCGAAAAATTCTGCCGGAGTGTTTTGCCAAAATGAATTTCAATTATTAAAACAGAAAATTGCTTTAGCAAAAAAACAAGCTAATTATGTAATAGTTAACTATCATGGTGGCGAAGAATACACTTTTTTCCCCTCACCTGCAAAAAGAAAGTATTTACGAAAAATTGCAAAACTCGATGGTGTTGATATAATTATTGCTCACCATTCACACACTTTTCAAGGCATTGAAAAAATAAAAAATACAACAATATTTTATTCGCTTGGAAATTTCATTTTCGACATTCCACAGCATAAAATTCGCACTGGCACAAACAAATCGGCAATTGTGAGTTTGACTTTTACTAATGAAAACTACGAGTATGTAGTGCAACCTATACACATCAATTCAACAACCGGAACTATCAACATGGGCGAAATAGTTTCTTACGAAAACATTCTAAAGATTTCAGATTTTTCGAATTATAAAAATGAATGGAACTCAGAAGCTCATCGAGTTTTGTTTAAAACTGACACAAAAAGTCTAAATATGCCTGAAGAAAAAAATAGCTTGAAAAAAATGAGCATTTTGAAACTTTTGTTCAGCAAAGAATTTTATGAACGAACTTTTCAAATTCTCAAAAATAATAATGAAAGAGATATATATTTTGGAGCTATTAAACATTTGATTTTTAATAAATTTCATTCAAAATAATTGACAATTTTCAAATAAATAATTAGGTCTTGATAAATATTAGTCTAATATATAACTACGGTTTTTCCTGGTTCAAGAAGGAAAATATTTTCGTAAAAGGATATTTGTTTGACAAAAACAATTCTTTTTATGAAAAAGAGGAATTGTTCGAATATTTTAAAGGGATTACAAATATTCAATCCTTTGAGAATAAAATAAAACAAGCAAATGGACTTTTTACAGTAATTATCAAAAATGAAGATTCCGTTTTTTTTGCGGTGGATAGATTACGAATGTTTCCGATTTTCTATTTCATTGAAAATGAAGATATTTTCATTTCGGATGATGTTGAACATTTAAGATTACAAAACAAATTATACGAATTTGACGAAAAATCGGTTTCTGAATTTCTTGCAACTGCTTATGTTACAAGCTCGAAAACTCTTGTGAAAAATATTTTTCAAGTACAAGCTGGGGCATATTTTCATTTTTATAACACTACTATTTTTTCAAAAACATATTATTCATACTTTTTTTCGGAAGAAAAATCAAGCAGTTTTGAGAAACTGTGCAATAAATTGCCAGAAATCTTAGACGAAGTATTTAAACGTCAAATAGATACATTTAAAAAACGTACTGTAGTAATTCCTTTAAGCGGCGGTTTCGATTCTCGGCTCATAGCTGTAATGCTCAAAAAATTCGATTATCAAAATGTTGTATGCTACACTTATGGACGAAAAAATAATATTGAAATTTCTATATCGAAACAAGTTGCTAAAACACTTGATTTCAAATGGATATTAATAGAATACACAGAAGATCTAATAAAGAATTACCTGAACGACAAATCTTTTCAGGACTACTTTAAATTTTCGGCAAACTACAATACAATGTTTTTTATGCAGGAGTATTTTGCTGTCAAATATTTGAAAGATAATAATTTAGTTCCACAAGATTCGATTTTTATTCCTGGACATTCCGGCGATTTTATTGCAGGCAGCCAGCTTGCAAAAAATGACGGACTTGGCAAAAAAACCAGTATAAAAAAAATTGTTAATGCAATTTATAAAACCAAATATAACATAATTAAACCAGAAAAAAGGTTTAGAAAGCCTTTCAAATCAGAAATAAGCACCTTTGTTACAAAATCTTACCAAGAAAATAGAAATCTAAAAGCATATTCAGTTTACGAGGATTGGGATTTTAAAGAAAAAATTTCGAAATATTTAATTAACTCAATCAATGTTTACAATTTTTTTGGATATGAATTTCGACTTCCCTTTTGGGATAGCATATTAGTCGATTTTTTTAAGAATATTCCTTATGAATTCAGATTACATAAATTATTATATGATAAAGTCTTAACCGATATTTATTTCGAAAAATATGATATTTCTTTCAAAAATGAGATTCAAACTTCAGCTTTCAAAACAAAAATTCAATCAGTCAAAAATTTGATTAGACCATTTCTTCCATCGAAAATGAAACAAAAATTATTAGAGAAAAACGACATTATTTTTTACAAAAACATTACAGAAAAAATGATTGATGACTTGAAGAAGAATGGCAAGGAATATTATCCGGCAACAAATTCTTACAATTCAAATATTTTACAATGGTATATAAACGAACTTAAAATATATTAATACAATTAAAAAATGTGTCTCTCAAATAGACGCAAACTTGAAAAGATGATGGCATTTTTTCTGTGAACTTTAGCGAGAAAACTCACATCAGAAAATGATATATTTTGAATGCAATATTATTAGTTGAGAATTGTTTAAACAATTTCAAACAGAAGTTTCTTTTATGAAGATAGAAAATAAAAAAACGTCAATAATTATTGGTGCAGGTCCGGCAGGCTTGACAGCGGCATACGAACTTGTTCACAAAACAGACATTAAACCGATAATTTTTGAAGGAAGCAAAGATATAGGAGGAATTTCTAAAACCGTCAACTATAAAGGCAATAGGATAGATATTGGAGGTCATAGGTTTTTTTCCAAATCGGATAGGGTGATGCAGTGGTGGCAAAATATTCTGCCTATTGAAAAACATAATACTGTTGATAATCATAATATTATGCTTATTAGAACCAGACTTTCCAGAATATTTTTTCTTAGAAAGTTTTTTAATTACCCAATTTCTTTGAATTTAAATACTCTAAGAAATCTTGGTTTGTTAAGAATTATCAA
This sequence comes from Bacteroidota bacterium, assembly GCA_018692315.1. Lineage (NCBI taxonomy): Bacteria > Pseudomonadati > Bacteroidota > Bacteroidota bacterium. The sequence goes on from JABHKC010000092.1 coordinate 19,342, forward strand.
AATAGGAATAAGCTATTTCTCTATTGCCATTTTTCCCAAAAAAAAGGAAAAATCGCTTGAAGAGTTTTTTATTAATCGATTTGGTAAAGAACTTTACCGCACATTTTTCAGAGATTATACAGAGAAAGTATGGGGTGTTCCCTGCACCGAAATTGAGCCAGAATGGGGAGCACAGCGAATCAAAGGATTGTCTATCACCAAAGCATTTTATTACTCCATCAAAAATATTTTTTGGAAAGATAAATCTATTGATCAAAAAAATACGGAAACCTCGCTGATTGATCAATTTATGTATCCAAAATTTGGACCCGGACATTTATGGGAACGAGTTGCTGAAATTATTAAAAATAAAGGTGGCGAAATTCATCTGAATAAAAAAGCTGTAGGATTTGAAACTACACAAAATCAAATATCTAAAATAGAAATCTTAGATATTAGTACTCAAAATATTCAAACTTATAATGCCGATTATTATTTTTCATCAATGCCGGTTGTTGATCTAATAAATTCGATGAAAGCAACTATTCCGCAGAATGTGAAAGAAATTGCAAATGGTTTGGTCTATCGCGACTTTATTACAGTTGGTTTGCTTTTGAAAAAGCTGAAAATCAGTAACAAAACCAAGATTAGTCCCAAAAACAATCTGATCCCCGACAATTGGATATATATTCAAGAAAGCGATGTAAAAATTGGCAGATTACAGATTTTCAATAATTGGAGTCCATATCTCGTTAAAGATGAAAATACTGTTTGGATTGGACTCGAATATTTTTGTAATGAAGGCGACGATTTATGGCAAAAATCCGATGAGGAATTTAAAAAGTTTGCAGCCATAGAATTGGCAAAAATCGACATTATCGACATTGCTGATGTTCTTGATAGTGTAATAATTCGTATGCGAAAAACCTATCCTGCATATTTCGGAACTTATAATCAATTCGACATAATCAGAAATTTTACTGATAAAATTGAAAATCTTTTTCTTGTCGGAAGAAATGGGATGCATCGCTACAACAATCAGGATCATTCAATGCTTACGGCAATTACTGCTGTGGAAAATATCATTAATGGCAAAAAAACGAAAGAAAATATTTGGGAGATAAATACGGAGCAGGATTATCATGAGGAGAAGGAAGGATAATTTTTATACAAATTAGGATAAAGTTTTAACTATTTCAAAATTACAAAATGCATACTGAAATTTCTTTTCGTTAAAATCCATTAGATATAAAAACCTTAAAAAAATCACTTTCAATTTCTACCTCCAGACAATTTTCAAAAACCAAAGGAAGATAATCGTATAAATAATTATCATACTTTTTAGGCTCCAATTTTTGTGATATTTTTTTTAATTCGTGCTTATCGATAAAGATGTAGATTTTTTTTGTTTTAAGAACCTCCTCAATTTTTTCATACAACAATTGCTCGGCACCAATATATTCATCGTGTTGCATCCAGTCTAATGGAAAAGGATTTCGACTTTTTAAAATCGGATAAATAGCAGAATTATTTGGCAGCATCACAAAATTGTTTTGAATATCATCCATACTGTTATAAATTGAAATGAAATCGGAATAATAATCGAAACAGTTTTTGTTTGTGCGAATTTCGCCAAATTCAAAGAAAATTTCGCCAAGCGAATAATCCAATTTTTCGCTCGGAAGGTCGCGGTAATTGGCTCTTCGCTGACCAAAAATGGAAACTACAAATAAACTGCAAACAACAGCTATGATAAATATTGGAAAATGTTTTTTAGTAATTATTTTTCTAACAGAATTATTCTGCTTTTGCAATATATAAATTATTAGAATGATGGTAGTTACGCCAAGTAAGCCCATAGCAAAAATTGGGCTGTTGTCGCCAAGCGAGATTGAACTTGTCCACGACAATAAAATCACAAAAAAGATTGTAACTATTTGGTTCATTTTTAATTTCAGCGTATGAATTGCGATAAGAAAAACTGAAATCAAAATCCAGAAAAATTCAAAAGGAACTATGTAAATAATGTTACTCTTTTGATAGAAATGAAAAAATGAAAAAGCCAAAGTCGCAAAAAAGTAAAAACCCAAAATCCAGGTTTTAGCATGTAGCAATTTTTTTTTCTTGTTTTTAAAAATGTTTCTATTTACAGAAAATAAAACAAACCAAATAATTACTAAAACATTTAAAACAAGCAATTTAGATTTAATAAAATATTTTATAAATTGAATAATTCCGGTTTCGACCAATTCGGTTCTGCCGGTCATTTGATTGAGAAACAGAAAAAATGCTTCATTTTTAAGTAAGACAAAAAAATAGAAGATGATAGGCGAAATACCTATTGTAGCGACACAAACTAATTTCAAAAATTCCTTTTTTCTAAAAAAATGAAATGCCGTATATAAAAACCCAAAAAACAGAACTACTACAAAACTTTGGCGAGAAAGAGCTGAGAGCGAAAAAAACAACAATCCTAACGCTATTAGAATGGAATTTTTCCAAATAATTTTTTTCAGAAAAATAGTATTGTAGAAACTAAATCCAATTACCGATAGAAAAATTGCATCAATTGTAGTCCATGGGAATAAATTATAATTGTTTAGATTTAATATAAAGCTAAACAAAAATACAGATGAAATCAGCAGATATTTTAGTTTTGAGTTTTCCGGAAAATGCAGAAACACTTTAAACAGTGCAAAAACCCATAAAAAAGAATAAACAAAAAACTCAAAAATGACGAACCATCTTGCGCTAATTTGCAAAGGCATGGGGGAGAAAAAATGGATTGAATGCAAAATTCCTGAAAAAACAGGTCTTATAGAAATGAAATCTTTGTGCGGACTTTCGCCATTTATCAAACGAAATGATTGGGCAAGAATTACTCCATCATCGGTTGGATTGAATCCTTCACTTTCTACATAATCAATTGAAATAAATACAATTAATATTGTTAATAAAGTAACAAAAATTGTTAGGATATTTTTTCTCATTTCAATTTGAAATATCAGGAAAATCCGGCATTATTCAACAATTGCAATTATTTCTACTTTGAAACTTCCTCCGTCAAATTTTTCAATTGGGATGGATTTTGAATATTCGTTTTTATAAATTCAAAAGCTTTTTCTAGATTTTGCTGAGCTTTCTCGCTTATCCCTTCAAAAAAGTTCCAATCGTATCCTTTGATATGCAACAAATAAGTTTCCGGAAATTTCTTATAAATTTTTTGACATAAGTCTAAAACATATGCTGCAGAAACTGAGTGCATCGAAAATTCAACTTTAGAATTGGATGGATTCACTTCAGAGAGATAAAAATCTTCGATTGGTTCTTCCGAAGCATCTACAAAAATCACAATATCTTTATCGGAAATGTTGTGTGCATCTTCAATGTTTAGCTGATAGTTGCTGTCGGTTTCAATATTTTGGATTCCTATTGTTTGAGTCCATTCATCCATTTTTTTTACGAAGGCATTTCCAAGGCCATCATCATTTCTGCCTGGATTGCCGTATCCGTAAAAAAGTATTTTTTTATCATTATTCATTTTACAAAAATATAGTTTTTTAAGCAACAAAAAAGCCCACAAATGTGAGCTTTTTTATATATTTTATCTAATTGACAGTCTAAAAAATTAGCTGTGAAACTAAAATTAAGAATTTTTTTGATCAATCAGTTTATTGTCGGCATCGAATAATTTAATGTCGAGAGGCATTTTACCAAGTGCATGAGTTGCACAACTCAGACATGGGTCATAAGCACGAATTGCAACTTCAACAGCATTTTTCATAGGTTCGGTAATTTCTCTTTCGCCGTTCATGTAGCTTTTTGCAACAAAATTTACAGCTTTATTCATTGGCTCATTATTGTTTGTAGTTGAAACAATAAGATTTGCCATCTTAATCTGATCGTTGTCGTTAATTTTGTAATGATGGAAAAGTGTTCCTCGAGGTGCTTCAATCAATCCAACTCCTTCTTTTTGTTTTGTGCCTTTTATAACAAGATCGTTTCCTTGAAGATCCGGATCTTCGAGAAGAATTTTTATCATCTCGGCAGCGTGAAGAGTTTCAATTAATCTAGCCCAGTGCATGTGCATACACATATTGTTTGGCAAACCATTAGTGTAGGCTTTATAAATCTCAAACTCTTTCTGAGCAAGTGGAGTAGGAATAAAATCGACAGTATTAAGTCTTGCAAGAGGTCCAACTCTGTACCAGCCATCTTTTTTGCCAATGTGTCTCAAATATGGGAATTTCATATAGCTCCAAGATTTTACTTCTTCGCCAACATAATCTACATAATCTTGATAATCAACATCATTAAGAATTTTATTTCCATCAGAATCTACAGCTCGAAGTTTTCCATGATAAAGATCTAATGCACCATCTTCGCGTACCAAACTCATATGACTTGATGGGAAATACGAAAATTTATCGATGAAATCTTTATTTCCTTCCTGATATTTTTTAAAGAAATCTAATGCACCTTGTGCCCAATGAACCATATGTTCTGCATTCAACGGATCTGCTGCTTTTAGTACTGAGTCTCTTTCTTCAATACTTAGGTTTTTGTTTATTCCTCCTGGGATGGCACCTGTTCCATGAATTTTTTTACCGGCAGTGAGTTTAATAATCTCTTGTCCGAATTTTCTCATCATCACTCCTTGTACAGCAAGGTCGGGGTGCTTCATTGCAACGCCAATGATGTTTCGGGTAGCAACATCGCCATCTATTCCGAAAAGTAAATCGGGAGAAACAAGGTGGAAAAAGTGAAGAGCATGCGATTGGAAAAACTGACCGTAGTGCATAAGTCTTCTCATTTTTTCGCCAGTAGCTGTAAGTCCGTTTCCGGTTCCTGCACCAACAATCACGTCTAATGCTTTTGCAGCAGCAAGATGGTGGCTAACCGGGCAAATTCCACATAGTCTTTGAACCAACACTGGCATTTCCCAATATGGTCTTCCTTGTGCAAATCTTTCGAATCCTCTAAATTCTACAATATGTAGTCTCGATTGAACAACATTATTATCTCTATCAAGATGAATTGTTACTTTTCCGTGACCTTCAACTCTGGTTACGGGTTCTATTGTTACTTTTTTTCTTATCATCTTTTTCTTTTTTAGTCAAATTTAACAACTTCATAAGGTAAATTAAGTTCATTGCCTGTAACTAGAGCTACGAGTGCTTCCCAAATTAAATCGGCTCTGGGAGGGCATCCTGGCAAATAGTAATCTATTTTTACTATTTCGTGGCAAGGATAAACTTTATCTAAAATCATTGGCAATTCTTCGTCATTTGGAATAATCTTATCCGGATTATCATCGACTGTTGGCCCGTCTAAATATGCTTCGTGGAAACATTCTTTTATAGGAATTCCATTTCTAAGGGCAGGGAGTCCACCCATAATTGCACATTCTCCAAGCGAAATAAGAATTTTACAATTTTTTCTGAAATCTTTTAGAACATGAACATTTTCGCTATTGCAGCAACCGCCTTCAATAATTCCAATATCGCATTGTTTTGTAAAAGTTTTAATATCGTCCACTGGGGATTTATTAAATTCCACGAGTTCAATTAGTTTTAATATTCTTTCATCGATATCTAAAATAGACATATGACATCCGAAACATCCTGCTAAGGATGTTGTTGCTACTATTGGTTTACTCATTTTTTATATCTCCTTATTCTTTTAAATTTTCAATTTCACTTCCAATTGGGATTTTATCGTATTTACGTTGCCCTATTGGCGTATCATAACCTTTTTCTTTAACAAGAATCGAACCTACAGGACAAATGTCCATTGCTTCCTGAGCTAATTCATCTGATATATTTGCTCCAATTTCATGGTCTAAAACGACTTTAACATTATGTCCTCTTTTGTTGTATGCAAATAGGCTTCTGCCATTTTCATCTTTGATTGTTCTAACACATCGTTTGCATAAGATGCAGCGATTTTGGTCTTTTACAATTTTTGGATTTTCTGCTTCTACCTCTTTCACTGGGAAAACATAGGGGAAACGTGGAACCATCATATTAAAGCGATAGGCTAATGCCTGAAGCTCGCAATTTCCACTTTTTTCGCATGATGGGCAAAAGTGATTTCCTTCAACGAATAGTAATTCAACTATCGATTTTCTAATATCTTGAATTTCGGGAATATCATTTTCTATCTCCATTCCGTCGGCAAGAGGTGTGGTACAAGACGACATAAATCTGCCATTGACTTTTACTGTGCAAATTCGGCATGAACCCCTTGGCTTTATTCCTACTACATTACATAATGTGGGAATATATATTCCGTTTTGACGGGCAGCTTCAACTATATAGGTGCCATTTTCGGCAGTATAAAGTTTCCCGTCTAATTTAAATTTTACTTGTGTGCTCATCTATTTAAAGTTTAAATATTTTGTTTTAAATTATAGGTGTTCTATCTACTACCTCACACGAATCTTTTACGGCTGCACTCATATTGAAGCATGAATCGTATTCTTTTTCGTCCTGAACTTTTTCAGTATATATATGTAAAAGATTCTTAATGCTGGTTAAAATTGGATTCATACTTGTCTGTCCTAAACCACAACGACTAACTTTTACAATTTCGCCCCATGCTTTCAAATCTTCAATATCTTGTGGAATACCTCGTCCTTTGATAATTTTCATTAGTTTCTTTCTCGAAACCACAGGTACGTTTCTACAAGTTGAGCAAGAGCCACATGATTCTTCAATAAAGAAATCGATGAAATTCAGAACAACTTCTTCGAGGATTTCTCGGTTGTTGCCAATAATAATCATTGCTCCTCCGGTAGCTATATCTGAATAGCTTAAAGTTCGGCTGAATTCGTTGGGACCAACTAAAGTTCCAGAAGGACCACCAACCTGAACTGCTTGCACATTTTCAGCACCGGCCATATCAAGCACGTCACTAATTTTAAATCCCCATTCTACCTCATAAATGCCAGGGAATTTACAATCACCGGAAATACTCAAAATCTTTGTTCCGCTAGAATGATTAATTCCCATCGATTTGTACCAGTCTGCACCATTTGTCAGAACTTTTACTGCAGAACATAGTGTTTCAACATTGTTAACTACGGTTGGTAAATCAAGGTATCCTTTTTCTACAGGGAATGGCGGACGGTCTCTTGGTTCACCACGTTTTCCTTCTATAGACTCAATTAATGCAGATTCTTCTCCGCAAACATAAGCTCCGGCACCAAATTGAATTCTGATATCAAAATCGAATCCTTCAATTCCAGCAATACCTTTTCCAAGATAATTGTTTTCTCGAGCATTTTTTAGAATAGTTTCAAGATAGCTTTGAAGATATTTGTATTCGTATCGTAAATATAAAATACCTAAATTCGCTCCTATCGCATATCCGGCTATTGCCATTCCTTCAAAAACCAACTCGGGTTTTTCTGTCAAAATCACACGATCTTTGAAAGTTCCTGGCTCGCCTTCATCGGCATTACATATAACAAATCTTTGGTCGCCAGACGATTTTCTACAGAAATCCCATTTCATTCCTGTTGGGAAACCCGCACCACCTCGGCCACGTAGATTTGAGTTTGTAATCTCGCCAATAACTTCTTGAGGACTCATTTTTGAAAGAGCTTCTTTAAGAACTTTTCCTTGAGTGTAATTATCTTCCAGAACAATTCCTTTCTTCCTTATGTTGTTATTAACCACAGATTTAAGAAGGTCGGAACTGTTTTTTCCTCCTCCATAACCTTCAACCAAAATATCCTTCGCATTTTTGCCGGCTTTAATATCGGCAACTATTTCTTTCACTCTGAAAGGAGTTAGTCGTGTAAAAATGACGTTGTTGATAATTGCAGCAGGTTCCTGATCGTTCATTCCAATACAAGATGTATCGAATAAACCAATTTGATTATCGCTACTTACTTCGCCAAACTTGCAACCAACTTCATTTTCAAATGCTTCCTTCACTTTTTCTCTTCCCATCATATTGGCAACAACACTATCATTAAGATAGATTGCATATTTCCCAACAGGCTTTTTGGAGAAGAAGTGATAGAATGATATAGTTTGTTCTACATCTACTTGGGAAATTCCGATCATTCCGCTTATTTGCGAAACAGCTTCGTCAGAAATAAAACCAAACTCTGCCTGAATATCTAAAAGAATATCCATTAATCGAGTTTTATCTTTCCCGAATTTTTCAACAATTGCTTCTACTTTAGTGTTCATAAATTGTTATTTATTTCAAAATTTAACTATTATTTTCTATTCCTGTCTTTATAGTTTATCTAATTACCAAATTATCAAATACATAAAAATTCAAATCGTCAAATTTACACTAATTGATTTTTCTCACATATGATTTTAGTCAGCTTAAAATAATTAGTGGGTTTAAGAAAACGTCAATAACTTCGTTATGCTCGTGTTTAATAAAAGTCATTTACAAAAGTAAACTCCTGTTATTAAACACTTCACAAGCCTTGTTCTTGTCGCTTTCTTAAAAACCACCTCAGAAATAGTAGGTTTTCTTATAATTTATTAATTTTACCTTTAGGCTAATTATAAAAATTGAATTTAGATTATGAAAAAATACTGCTTCCTATTTGTTTTTATCATTAATATCACTTTTGCTTTCCCTCAGGTTCATACTACTTATTTGTGGCATTTGCAGCAGCCCAATTATTGGCCAGAGCAAAGCATAACAAATCAGTACCACTATCAAACAGTTTGGGAATCTGATTATTTAAAAACCAGCGGAGGAAATATATATTCCGATGGGCAGGCTCATCCTTTAAACGATTTAAACGACATTTTCAGTAAAGCCGACCGTGTTGCAGTTTATCAATATAGAGCTAAAGATGCCGTTCTATCTTTGTTGAGTTTTACTGATGGCGGAGCTCAGGTAAACTATTCCGGTTGTCTAATTGAGAACATTAATAGTCTTGCTCAAAACAACCAATGGGGATATTCTTCAGGATGGGAATCAAATTTCCAAACTGCAAGAGGATGGACAACATCTGGCGGAAAGCCACGAATGGATATTGTAGGATTTACAATGCACCACGCAATTTCGCCGCTTCTGAGCGAAAACTGTTTACGTAAGCAAATTCAGGCTCACAGATATATTTATAATCAAACTTTTGGAACATCGCCAAACTACTCGAAAGGATATTGGCCAGCCGAATGTTCGTTTAGCGAAAGAATAATTAAAGTATTAGTTTTGGAAGGATTTGAATGGTCGATAATTGCCAATAGTCATCTTGCCCGTACTTTGCAAGATTACCCCCTACAATTTGGAACATCCGGTTGTAATTATAGCCCACCAAACAAAGCAGATATTATTCCCCAAAATGGAACAAACTGGTGGAATGGACAAATTGACGGCCGAGGAGGAACTTTTGCTGCACCTTATTGCTATCAGGCTCACAAAGCAAAATATGTTGATCCGGAAACAGGCTCAGAATCAATCATTACAGTTGTTCCAATGGCAGATTTGCTAAGCTACCAAAATGGATTTTCCCTAATGGGAACCGGCGACATAGATAGCCATATTGCACCTCACAATAATTCCTCGCAGCCTTGTATTGTGTTAATGGCTCACGATGGCGACAATGCCTGGGGAGGAGGCTATGATTATTATGCAAATTCGGTTCCGGGCTTTGCCAGTACAGCTTCTTCGCAAGGCTACATTCCCACAACAATTGAACAATTTCTAACAGATTTTCCTGTTCCGGCAAACGATATTGTTCATGTTGAAGATGGTTCGTGGGTAAATGCAGCAAACGATTGGGGGCATCCACAATTTATTAATTGGTTGTGGCCAATGTATAATTCAAATAAGCAATTCGATCCGAATGGTTGGACTGAAGATGCCAGAAATTGGGCAGTTTTGGTGGCTGCTGAAAATCGTATTCAAATGGCAGAAGATTTGACTTCATCGGTAGATATTGCTGATATTGTGAATCCTTCCGCATCTTCGAACAATGCTGAGCTGGCGTGGCATTTTATGCTACCAGCTTACACCAGTGGATATATGTATTATGGTTCATCGCTCGACATGGAAGTGAAACAAACGCTAGCATGCAACAATGCAACTTCATACGCAGACATTGTGATAAATGCCAACTCAGGAACCGACAATACAGCCCCTACAGTTTTTATTCCGCAGCGTTTTCCATACAATCCGGGCGGAACCGGTTATGGACCAATTTATGATTATCAGCAACATCAGAATTCTTCCGATTTTCATGTTTGGACATTTGCCTATGATGTTAGCGGAATTCAAATAATTGAATTAAAATACAGAGTAGATTTCGATGGACAAAATCCATTGAGCAACAACGAAAATGAAACTTATGCAGGAGGCTCTGATGTAAGTTCATGGAGCACAATTTCAATGTCGGAAAGAGTTTTCCCAACTGGAAATATTACAGGCAGTTCCGAAATAGATTTTTTCATCTTACCTAATTATATTGCTAAGGAATATTATGCTGAAATATCAGGTTTTAGCGATACATTGATTGATTATTATGTTGAAGCTACCGATCTTGACGGCAATATCACAAAAAGCCCTATTCAGCATGTTTATGTTGGTTCATATTCCGGAGGATCGTCCCAAACTGGTGTTTATTGGGAGCCAAGCAATCCTGATTTGAACGATTCTATAACAATATTTGTTAGCGATGCCAGCATTGGAGCAAAGCTACACTGGGGAATTTATCAAGCCAATGGAGACTGGGATAGTCCGATTTCTGAATATTATACACTAAATTCTGATTTATTTAATGGTTCCGGGCCAGCTCTCGAATCGCCATTTTCTGGACCCGATGCAAACAATCTTTTGTCAATTACAATAGGACCTTTCGATAATCCTATGCAAATTGCCGAGCAAATTGCATTTGTAATTCATTATGATAATGACACTTGGGACAATAACAATTCGAATGATTACTATATTTCTATCGACAATAATCCTTCTACAAAAAATGAAGTTAATTCTTTTAATTCTGATATTGAAATATTTCCAAATCCGTTTTCCGATTTTTGCTATATAGTTACGCCAGAAAACAAATACAGCTTAATTGAAGTTTTTAATAATTCAGGTGAGCTTGTAAAAAAACAAAAAATTGAACAACGAAATGTCAAATTCGAAAGGGGAAACTTAAATGCAGGAATATATTTTGTGCGAGTTTCTACTGAAAACCAGTCGCTATTTTCAATGAAAAAACTGATTATTCTTTAACTTTCAGTCATTCGATAATTCTTGCAAATTTCTTTGATAGTATTATCAATTGGAATGAAATTATAGTCTAATAATTCAATAATTTTTTTATTTGAAAAGTATTTTTTTGAATGTGCAGATTTTGCCGACTGGCGTGAAATAATCGGAGTTTTATTGAATATTAGTTTTTTAAGAAATTCAAGTCTCCACGCTATTTCGGTCAAAAAAGGGTTTGCGTAAATGTTTGGCGGTTCTTTTTTTAACTTACCGGCAATTTTTTTCAAAATAGATTCGAAAGACAAATTTTCGGAATTTAAACAAAATCGTTCGCCTGAGATTTCACTCTTCATCAATCTTATCATAATTTCGCAAACATCGTGAACATCAACATATCCGCTTATTCCTTTCGTAAAGAATTTTAATCCATCACTTACTTTATGAAATATTTTTGAACTTCCTTTTTCCCAAAATCCGCTTCCTAAAATTATTGATGGATTTACAATTACTGCATTCAAACCTTCTGCAATTCCACGCCACACCTCCAGCTCTGAATGAAATTTGCTAATTGAATATCCGGCATTTTTACTAACCGATTTTCTTTCCGATTTTTCATCTATTAATTCTCCGGGTTCTGCTGATCCGAGGGCTGCGATAGAGCTAACATGGCAAAATTTCTTAACTCCGGTTTCGAGGCTGGCGTTCACTATATTTGAAGTACCCTGAACATTATTTATTATCATTTTTGATTTATCGTCAGACTGGAAAGAAACAATCGCTCCGGCATGATACACGTATCTTATTCCATCAAGACATTCCAGAATGCTATTATAATCTAATAAATCGCCTTCAAGCCATTCAATTTTTGCAAATAAATCTGTCTCATTTTCTTTATTATGATACGAAAATACCCTTTTGACTTCGTCAAGATTTGAATTTTTTCGTTTCAAAGCACGAACTTGTTCACCTTTAGAGATTATATGATAAAGCAAATGTGCTCCAAGAAATCCTGTACCACCAGTAACAAATACCATCAAATTTATATTACAAAAACAATCTATTGAAAAAAACAAAAGCCCTTATCTTCAGAAGATTAAGGGCTTTTTGTAGTAGCGAGGACAGGACTCGAACCTGTGACCTTTGGGTTATGAGCCCAACGAGCTACCAACTGCTCCACCTCGCAATATATTTTCAGTATCTTTTTTCAATAATTTCGCTGCAAAAGTAATATTATTTAATTAAAAACAAAAATGATTTTTAAAGTTTTATGCAAATTTCATAAATCTTCTTTTCTCAATATCAGCAAAAATAATTCATAGTCAATTCGTAGGATAAGTCAAAATTACAGAATTGACAGTTTTTATTTGATAGCCTTCGCCCGGAATCATATCGCCAATATTATTTATGCTATAAATAGGCCAAAAAATTAGTCCATCTCCGTTTTTTACTATTACAATTTCGTTTACTATTGGTGCTAACATAGTTTCTATCGATGATGATGACTGTCGCAAATATCCGATAAAACTCCAATTTTGAGGAATTGTAATGGGTGTGAGTTCTGGGGTTACTGCATTTCCGTAAACAAATAATGTTTGTGGTGAATTCATTTTTACCTGATAGCCTTCACCAATTATCATATCTCCAATATAATTTATATTATAAAATGGCCAATAAGTCATTCCGATTGTATTTTTTACAATAATTATTTCAGGATATAAATAGTTCATAACACTATCGATGTTAGCCTGAAATGGGTCGATATAAGTAGAAATAATATTCCAACCGAATTGCATATTTATTGCTTGGTTTTCAATCATATAAATAATTATCGAATCAGTTGTATTGCAATAATTTGAGTCTGTAACAATTACTGAAAAGTAGTTTGCTCCAGCATTCATTATGGAACTATCCAATGAAATTGTCTGATTTGTTTCACCATTGCTCCACAAATATGAAATAAATCCTGCTCCGGCATCGATTGTATAAATTTGAGAAAATCCTATTGTAGTATCGTTTCCAAGATTTATTTCTG
>JABHKC010000093.1 GCA_018692315.1 Bacteroidota bacterium
GGACACCAATTACTTATATAACTGTATATCTGCACATTATGGTATTTAGAACGATTCTATATAACGTCATATGCCTAATTATCAGATAGATAAAATTTTCATTATTTTATTAATTTTGGAAAAATGCTCAAGTTGGGTTAATAGACACTACAAAAAACACTCAAAATGTTTACATGCTTAATATCAGGCTGTTAGAAAGTTTATCCGATTTGAAAATATTTGCCTAACCTGCTGTGTATCATTTAGATGACAATTTTATGATTTTTTTTGATGGGCAGGCTGTGCGAAACATGGGTTAGGAATAGATGAGTAGCAACAAAAATTATTTGAAATTACAGAAAAATTATTTTGGATGTCCCATTGATGAAAACAGGAAAGAATAGATTAATAATATTTTAATCTGCTGAATTGTGTTTTCCAAAAAAAAGAATGTAGATTATATTGCTACTTTGCAAGTGCAAAATTTGAGTGAAAAAAAATTTATATCTCAAGTTTCAATAACTAAGTTATTCTATGTAACAAGCTTAGCAATTTTGTCTTTTAATTCAATCCTGTTTATTGGTTTTGAGATATAATCGTTGCAGCCTGTAGCCAGAGCTTTTTCCCTGTCGCCGGCAAGACCATAAGCTGTTTGTGCAATAATCAAAATTTCTTTATTAAACTTTCTGATTTCACGAGTTGCTTCATAACCGTTCATATCCGGAATTTTTATATCCATTAGAACAATATCAATGTCTGGCATATTTCTGCATAATTCAACTGCTTTCTTACCTGTATCAACATGAAGAATTTCGTGGAGCTTGTTTTTCAATACATTATTCAGAAAGATAGTGCTCACCTCATCATCTTCAACAATCAGGATTTTCAGTTTTTTTGAATCAAAAGATTCATTTTCTATTGTGATTTTTTTCGACATAGATTTAGTTGCAGGTTTTAATTTTTTAAATGGAATATTAAATGAGAAATTCGACCAGCCTGGTTTTCCATTTGCAATATCCTCTTCTTCAGACTTTACCCATATTTTGCCACCAAGCATTTCTACATAGGCTTTAGCAATAGACAATCCTAATCCTGAACCTTCATATACTTTAGAATCTTCTATATCGGCTTGCTCAAATCTATTGAATATTGCTTTCAAGCGATTTTTTGGAATTCCTATTCCTGTGTCTTTTACGAAAAATTCAATATATTCATCTCTGGGGAAATATCCGAAATTAATTCTCCCTTTTCGGGAATATTTAATTGCATTCTTTATCAGATTTATAAGTATTCCATGTAATTTGTCGCTATCGGTCAATACTGTAGCTTCTTTGTTAGATAATGCCATAGCAAAAATCAAGTTTATTCCTTTTGCCTTGGCTTCATGATCAAAAAACTTGTAAAGTTCTTCAATTAAAGAATTAATTGATGTTTCTTTCTGAGATATTTTCATTTGCCCTGCGTCGATTTTCGAAATATCAATAATATCGTTAATTGTATTCATCAGCCTATTGCTACTCTTATGGATAATTTTCGTAAATTCTTTTTTTTCTTCCTGACTTGTTTCTGGGGCATTCAATAAGTTTACAAAACCTAAAACTCCATTCATAGGTGTTCGGATTTCGTGGCTCATATTTGCCAGGAAGGCACTTTTAAGCCGGTCACTTTCTAGAGCCCTTTCTAGAGCATCTTTTAGTTTTTTCTCAGATTTTTTTCGTTCAGTAATATCCTGAAAGATTCCGAATCCTCCTAAGTATTCATTTTTGGTGCTTTTAATAGGCGATGAGGTTACCAAAATTATTACTTTGCTTCCATCTTTTCTTGCAATTTCTAATTCGTAACTATTTACTTCTCCTTTTTTTCTATTTTCTGTTTGCTTTAATATCTTGTTAAACTCTTCAGTTGCGGTCATATCCATTAAACTCATTTCTAATAGTTCGTTTTCAGAAAACCCAAGAATTTTACAGGCAGCTCTATTTACATATGTAAATTTCTCGTTCTTGTCAACTTTAGAAATTCCTTCTTCAATATTTTCGACAAGATTTCGATACTTTTCTTCACTTTCTTTAAGAGCCTCTTCAGCCTGTTTTCTATCAGTAATATCCTGGTGCATAAGAACAACACTTTCAGTCTTATCCTTATTTTTAATAGGAAAAGCCAAACATTTGATAATTCGCATTCTGCCTTTTTCTCGGATATTTGCCGGATTATATTCTAAATCAGGTAAATCTACAGTCTCACCTGTAAAGGATTTTTTAAACTTCATAAGCCATTCTGTGCCTTGAACAGATTTATCTTTCAGAACATTATATTTTCCAATTACTTGTGATTTTGAGGCTAACCAAAGATTTTCCCAAGCCTTGTTTGCATCGAGTGTAAGTCCATTATTATCAAATATTTGAATACTTATTGCAGACTGTTCGAAAAGTGATTGGAAGTATCTTTTGTTTTTATTGGCCTCTTTGATTGCCGCTAATAATTCTATATTTTTATTCTTTAGTTTTTCCTGAGTATTTTTCCGCTCGCTAATATCAATCCAATTACAAACTACGTTCGTCAATTTACCTTCCGTATCATGAATTGGAAACATTGTAGCTTCACAAATAATTGATTCAGAACCTCGTAAATCCATATTTGGCATATCATTTCCATCCCACTCTAAAGTAACATTTATAGAATTACCTTCATCAAAAACTGTTTTGATAAGCGGCATAATTCCAGCCCTTTCTGCTATTTTATCTTCCAGAATATTATATTTTCCTATCAGTTGTTCGTCTGTGAGATTCAACAATTTTTTCAAAGCAGGATTTGATCGTAGCATTGTTCCTTTCGAGTCTGAAATCCAGGTAGCAAATGGACTTTGTTCAATAACGCTATCCAGAAATTTTTCTCGTGCAGTCAATTGCATATTAGTAGCACGTAATTGCTGCTCGTTAGCATATAATTGTTGATTGCTTGCTCTTAGTTGTTGTTCACTGGCATGTAATTGCTGATTTATTGCATTTAGTTTTTTTTCATCGGTTTTATGCGTAGTAATATCCCTTACTACAGCAACCGAACCGGTAAATTTTTCATCAACAATCATTGGAGAAATACTCATGGAGAACCATTTAGTACCATTAGGCACTTTCAATTCATATTCTTCAGTAACTGTTTGTCTATTTTTATTTTTCTCCAAAGCCTCATTAAACATTTTGCTTATGTTCGCAGGTAATACTTCAGATGTTGTTTTACCTAAAAAATCCTCTGGTTTTACATATAGGTTCTTCTTTTCTGCAGAATGACAAAAGGTATATCTGCCTTCAGTATCAAAAACAAAAACTAAATCGTTCATTGAGGCAAGGATACTTTGAAATTTACTTTCCGACTTGCGAAGTGCTTTTGCAGTCATTTTACTTCTGCTAATATCTCTGCTAACACCAAGAATTGCAACAGTTTTTCCGGAATTATCTTTTACAGGATTCATAGCTGTTCTAATCCATAGTTTTTTTTCTTTTGTTGGCAATACAGATTCAAAAGTTTCGGCAATACCCAATTTAAATATCTGCATTAAACTTTTCTGATAAGACTTGGCTATATATTGAGGAAAGAGCTCTTCTACACTTTTCCCAACAATTTCGGCGGGTTCTTTGCCAAGAACTTCGGCTGCCTTAGAGTTTACAGATTGTACCTGAAAGTTATTATTGACTAAAAATATTAAATCTGTTGAATATTCGATAAGTGTTTCGAATCTTGCTTCGCTTTGTTGTAAAGAATCTTGCAAAGGTATTTCAGCACCTTCATATTTTGCAAGCCTTTCTGTAAGTTTTCGAATCTCACCTAATAACTGCTCTTTTGTTTTATCTTTCATGTTCAGCCTATTAATAATCCCTTCCTTTATTATACAATACTCTATCCCTATTAAAATATCCCTACAAAATATTGGCTTGTTAGTAGAAAAACCAAGCTGCAAACAATACTGGTTTTTAAAGCCTGAAACAGACTTCATTAATTACATGATGAAAGACATAAACCATTTTGTCCAAATTCATAAATCTTCAACAAACTAATATTTAAACTAAAATTTTAACAAAGATAAATAAAACAACATCGTTTTCTATTTGTTAACAAAATTTCTTTATACAATGATAATGAACTGGATACGACCGAAGAAACTATTTAACCTTATTAAAATACTTTTTAACTAAACTCAAAAATGAAGTTTGAGAATTTCCTATTGTTTATTTTAATATTTTTGACATCAGTTTTTTAATATTTTAAAAATGGAAGAATAATGCGAAAATACATTTTGGTAATTTGTAATCCTCACATTAATTTGTCTGGAAGTAATATAGATATGGTAGAACTGTGAATATCATAAAAGAAATTTGAGCATTATAAGAAAGAAAATATGAATATTTTCCGTTGTCTCGCTGTTGATATGGGAGCAAGTTCTGTTAGAATACTGCTTGGGGAAATATCAGCGAACCAAATACAATATAAAGAAATTTCTCGGTTTAAAAACGAAATAAAGACGATCAACAAAACTGATAAATGGGATATAGAAGATATTTATTCGAAAATATTATTTGGCATATCTCGAGCTCTAAAACTATATCCTGAGGTAGAAAGCATAGGTATTGATAGCTGGGGAGTTGATTATGTTTTGATTGATGCCAAAGGAAAACTTATTGAATTGCCCTATGCCTATCGTGATGTAAGAACCAAAGGAATGATGACAGAGTGGGAAAAACACATGAGTAGGGATGAAACTTTTCGCAGAACAGGAATTAATTTTTACATTTTTAATACTCTTTTTCAATTGCTGGCTGCGAGACAAAGCAATGAAATTAAAAAAGCCGATGCCCTATTATTTATCCCTTCTTACATCAATTTTCTCCTTTGCGGAAAAAAAATAAACGAACTAAGTATTTCTTCAACATCACAACTACTTGAAGCAAATTCAAATAAATTCGACCAAAAAATTATTAAGCTTTTAAACGCTTGGCATTTAAATTTGGAACATGCAATAAATCCTGGCAAAATAATCGGAACTGTTACTGAAAAAAAATTGCCAAAAAACAAACTGTCAGTTGTTTCGGTTTGTAGCCACGATACAGCATCGGCAGTTGCAGCCACTCCTTCATCTTCCGATGAGTTTATTTTTTTATCAACGGGCACCTGGTGCATTTTAGGTGTCGAAGCCAAAAAACCTATAATCACAAACGAGGCTTTAGAATTTGGCTTCACAAATGAGCGTTCTTATGGAAATAAATACAAGCTGCTAAAAAATATTGTAGGTTTGTGGTTGATTCAAGGAATTAGAAAAGCAATGCCCAAAAATTTAGATTTTTCTGAAATAGAAAAAATCCTGATTAGATCGAAACATGCGGATCAACTAATAGATCCTGATGACGACTTGTTTTATAAGCCGGAAAATATGCTCGAAGCATTTGATATTTATTTTGAAAAAACCGGACAGAAGAAGCCTGAAACATATGGACAATATATCAAATGTGCATATAATAGCCTTAGTCTGAGTTTTGTGTATTACATTGAAAAATTGGAGTATTTGTGCGAAAAATCATACAATACAATACATCTAATTGGAGGAGGAAGCCAGTCGGAATATTTATGTCAAACCACAGCAGATTTTTCGATGAAAAATGTGATAGCAGGTCCTGTGGAATGCTCTACCATTGGAAATATTTTGGTTCAAGCTATTGCTTTTAAAAAAATTAAAGATTTAAGGGATGGAAGAGCAATTGTAAAGAATTCTTTCCTACAAACAAATTTTAAACCTAAGATTGCAGAAAATCGAAGAATGGATTTATACCAAAAATTTATAAAACTTAAAGAACAAAAATATGTCGGAAAATAATAGATTAGTAGGATCATTACCCAAAATTGGGATAAGACCAACTATCGATGGCAGGAGAAATGGTGTGCGAGAATCTCTCGAAGAGCAAACCATGAAGCTTGCAAAAGTAGCTGCACGTTTTCTTGAAGAAAATCTCAGACATGCCGATGGGACAAAAGTTGAGTGTGTAATTGCCGACACAACAATTGGAGGTGTTGCCGAAGCTGCTGCTACTGCCGAAAAATTCAGGCAACAAGGAGTTGGCGTTTCCTTAACAGTTACGCCCTGTTGGTGCTACGGAAGCGAAACCATCGACATGGATCCGCAAATTCCAAAAGCCATTTGGGGATTTAACGGAACCGAACGACCCGGTGCTGTTTATTTGGCTGCGGCTCTGGCAGGACACAATCAAAAAGGTTTGCCCACTTTTAGTATTTATGGAAAAGATGTGCAGGATGCAGGCGATACAAACATTCCTGATGACGTAAAAGAAAAACTGCTGCTTTTTGCTCGTGCGGGTTTGGCTGTGGCTACAATGAAGGGTAAATCTTATCTTTCGATGGGTGCAGTTTCTATGGGAATTGCAGGTTCAATTGTCGATACCAATTTTTTTGAAGAATATTTGGGTATGTGCTGCGAATTTGGTGACATGACCGAATTTACAAGGAGAATAAACGAAAATATTTTCGATCCTGAAGAATACAAAAAAGCTATTAAATGGGTCAAAACAAATTGTAAAGAAGGAAAAGACTATAATCCTGTGGCAAGTCAAAAAAACAGAAAACAAAAAGATGAAGAATGGGAGTTTATTGTAAAAATGGCACTTATAGCACGCGACTTGATGGTTGGCAATCCGAAGCTGAAAAAGCTTGGTTTTGCTGAAGAAGCCTCGGGACATAATGCTATTGCATCAGGATTTCAGGGTCAGCGGCAGTGGACAGACCATTTCCCCAATGGCGATTTTATGGAAGCAATTTTATGTTCATCTTTTGACTGGAACGGAACACGCCAACCATATATCCTCGCCACAGAAAACGATAGTTTAAACGGTGTGGCAATGCTCTTTGGGCATTTATTGACAGGAGCTGCACAGGTTTTTTCCGATGTTAGAACTTACTGGAGTCCCGAATCGGTTAAACGGGTAGCAGGCTACGATTTATCGGGCAAAGCCAAAAATGGGATTATTCACCTAATTAACTCCGGATCTTCAGCACTCGATGGCTCTGGCGAACAAGAAGTTGATGGAAAACCTGCAATGAAAGCCTGGTGGGAAATAAGCCAGGCTGAAGCTCAAAAATGTATCGATGCAACAAGCTGGGGTGCAGCAATAAACGAATATTTCCGTGGAGGAGGTTTTTCCTCAACTTTTAAAACCAAAGGAGGAATGCCGCTAACTCTTTCGAGAATAAATATTATTAAAGGCCTGGGTCCTGTTTTGCAACTTGCAGAAGGATATTCTGTGGAACTACCTGAAAATGTTCATGAAATTCTGGATAAAAGAACAAATCCAAGTTGGCCAACTACCTGGTTTGCACCAAATCTGACAGGGCAAGGCTTTTTCAAAGATGTTTATTCGGTTATGGCAAATTGGGGTGCTAATCATGGAGCTTTTACTTATGGACATATTGGAACCGACTTAATTACCCTCGCTTCATTATTGCGAATTCCAGTTTGTATGCACAATGTAGATACGGATAAAATATACCGTCCATCTGCTTGGTCTGCTTTTGGAATGGACACTGAAAGTGCAGATTATAGAGCCTGTGCAAATTACGGACCTTTATACTAAAGATGGCTATTGGCTATTAGCAATTGAAAGGCTAACAGCAAAAGGCTAATAGCTAACTAAAAAAAACGTTATGAAAAAAAAACCTGTTGTCGTTTCACGCAAAGTACTCATTCCTTTCATTTTAATAACCAGCCTTTTTGCATTATGGGGATTTGCGAACGATATTACGAACCCACTGGTAGCCGCTTTCAAAACCGTAATGGAAATGTCGAACGCCAAAGCAGCACTCATACAATTTGCCTTTTACGGCGGATATGCAACAATGGCAATTCCTGCGGCATTATTTGTAAAAAAATTCAGTTTTAAAAAGGGAATTATTCTCGGACTTGCTCTATACGCATTTGGTGCTTTGCTGTTTTATCCTGCTGCCCGATTCGAAATGTTCAGTTTCTTCCTAATTTCTTTATATATTCTAACTTTTGGATTGGCTTTTTTGGAGACTACTGCCAATCCGTACATCCTTTCTATGGGAGACGAAAAAACTGCAACCCGCCGCTTAAACCTTGCACAGTCGTTCAATCCAATTGGCTCTTTGTTAGGAATGTTTGTTGCCTCGAATTTTATTTTAAACGGCCTCGATTCAGATTTGCGAAACGATGCCGGTGAGCTGGTTTTCGAAACATTAAGCATTGCCGAAAAAGCTGCAATCAAGACTCACGATTTGGAAGTAATTCGTAATCCATATGTGATTCTTGGCATTGTTGTAATAATAATGATGGTAATAATTGCCATTGCAAAAATGCCTGTGCGTAAAAATGCTGACCATAGAATTCAGGCTAGAGATTCTTTCAAACGACTTATTAAAAATATAAAATATCGGGAAGGAGTTATTGCACAAGTTTTTTATGTTGCTGCACAAATCATGAACTGGACTTTCATTATCCAATATGCAGGAAATCTTGGCATACCAAAAGCTACGGCACAAAACTACAATATCATTGCAATGACGATATTTCTAAGCTCACGATTTATAAGTACTTTTTTAATGAAATATGTAAACTCAAAAGTTCTACTCACTATTTTTGCTGTGGGAGGCATGGCAACTATGCTTGGAACAATTTTCATAGGAGGAATGTTTGGTTTATATTGTTTGATTGCAACATCTGCATTCATGTCTTTGATGTTCCCTACAATTTATGGGATTGCCCTCGAAGGATTAAAAGACGATGCAACACTTGGTGCGGCAGGCTTGGTTATGGCAATAGTTGGTGGTGCTTTAATGCCGCCTTTGCAGGGTGCAATTATCGATTTAGAAACAGTGGCCGGAATGCCGGCTGTAAATTTTTCATTTATATTGCCATTTTTTAGTTTTGTGGTGATAGCAATTTATGGATATAGGACAACAAAAATTTAAACATAATAATTAATTAAATTAAAAATATGAAGGGCGTTTTCAATAAAATCTATTCTGTAAATCTAAGCAAAAAGACTGCAGAACTAATACAAATTGCCGACGATATTTATCATAAATATTTGGGAGGAAGAGGTTTAGGGGTAAAAATATTTACAGACAAAGTTAATCCAAAAATCGATCCTTTAAGTGCTGATAATGCAATTGTTCTGACTACAGGACCCATCACAGGCACATCTGTTTCTACCAGTGGCAGAATGTCGCTTGTTACAAAATCGCCTTTAACCGGTGGAATTTTTTATTCAAATACAGGTGGCAATTTTGGTTTTAATATGAAACGCTGCGGTATTGATGGTGTGCTAATAGTTGGAAAATCTGAAAAACCATCTTACCTCTTGCTCGATGGAGACAATAAATTGGAAATAAAAGATGCTACAGATTTGTGGGGGCTCGATGCTGAACAAACTCACGAGAAGCTACTTGAGCTTGAAGGCAAAAAAGCCCGAACACTCGAAATTGGGCCTGCCGGAGAAAATCTGGTTCGAATTTCATCGATAATGAACGATGCCGATCATGCTTTTGGGCGGGGTGGCGTAGGTGCTGTTTGGGGCTCAAAAAATCTGAAAGCAATTGTAGTTAAAAATGGAAAACTAAAAACTACAGTACATAATCCAAAATTGCTTAAAAATTACTCAAAATCAGCACTTGATAAAATCAAGGCATTGCCTGTAACGCGTTCAGCATTTCCACTATTTGGCACTGCCGGTGTTTTGCATGTTACAAACAGTTTAAGCATGTTGCCTATCAGAAATTTCAAATACGGTCAACATGAGGAAGCACCTAAATTGGGCGGAGAGGCTATCAGAAAAGAAATTCTGGACAAAACAAGTGCTTGCTATGCCTGCACCATTCGTTGCCGCAGATCTACCAAAACTGGCAAAATGAAAGGGAAAGGGCCTGAATACGAATCAGTTTGGGCACTGGGAGCTAATTGCGAAATTTTCGATTTGAAAAAAGTAACCGAAGCAAATTACTATTGCAACAAATTAGGAATAGATACTATTTCGATGGGCGTAACTATTTCTTGCGCCATGGAATTGCAGGAAAAAGGATTGTTCCCTTATGAAAATGTAAAATTTGGGAATGATGAGATTATTACCGATTTAGTAAAAAAAACAGCCCTGCGTGAAGGCATTGGCAACGATTTGGCTGAAGGTTCGAAACGTCTCGCTGAAAAATATGGTGATGCAGAGGTTGCTATCCATGTTAAGGGTCTGGAGCTTCCTGCTTACGATCCAAGAGGAGCAATGGGTCATGCTTTAGGATATGTAACTAGCAATCGCGGAGGTTGCCATCTTACGGGCTACCTTGCCGCTATGGAATTGTTCAGCGCACCAAAACGAATTCCACGCTTCACGATTAGTGGTAAAGCTGATTTGCTTGTTTTGAAACAAAATCAAAGTGCCATTGAAGACAGTCTCGTCAATTGTAAATTTTCGGGCTATGCCCTTGGTTTTGATTTTCACTCACGTTTTGCAAGCGTAATCACAGGTTACGATTATAATACTACTGAGCTTTTAAGAATTGGTGAAAGAATTTACAACCTGGAACGTATTTTTAATATTGATGCCGGAATTGAGAAAGAGCAGGACAAACTACCTGAACGATTTATAAAAGAACCTTTTAAGGAGGGATTGTCGAAAGACAGGGTTGTTCCTGTAGCAAAAATGTTGAAGGAATATTATGCTGTTAGGAATTGGGACGAAAATGGAATTCCGACAATTGAAAAAAGAAAAGAATTAGAAATAATTTAATAAGTGAAAATGACCATAGATAAAGAAACATTCAGAAGCTTCGATTTAGTAGGAAAAGACTTAAGTAACAGAGGATTAATTAGCAGCCATTCGGGAAATATGTCGATGATAAGTGGTGGAAAAATTATTATTACAAGACGCTCGGCTATGTTGGGCTGGTTGCAACCCGAAGACTTGGTAGTCATAGACCTAAAGGAGGAAGATGCCCACAGCGGATTAATTGCAAGTACCGAAGCAAACGTCCACCGAAATATTTATAAAGAAACCGATGCCATGGCAATAGTACATTCGCATAGTCCTTGCAGCACAGCATTGTCGATGATTGAAGATGAAATTACCTGCATAGATGCCGAAGGTATGTTTTTGTATAAAAAGATTCCTGTTGTTGAATGCGATATTCCAGTTGGATCTTATGAGGTTGCTGAAAAAATTGCACAGCCTCTAAAGAACTATCCTGCTGCAATAGTCAGGAGCCATGGTATTTTTGCAAAAGGGACAACTCTCGAAGATGCTTTAGGGGTGGTTACCGGAGTAGAACAATCGGCAGATATTAGATACAGGATACACCTTCTCGGCAAACCCTTAATTCGGGATTATTCTAAAGAAAAAGGTTTTTCTGATTGGTAAATTCAAATTTTTATTTCAAAAACAGATAGTTTTTTTGTTTATATCAGACTATGTCTGTTCAGCCTAATTAATATTTATCTAATAAAATAAATTTTTTAAGTAATTTTGAAACTGAAATGGTAAATATTTATTAATATAAAATAAAGATGAAATATTTTTCGGTGCTATTAATTGTGATACTGTTTTCGACAAACACATGTTTTGCACAAACCACAACAGTTCAAGACGATTTTGAGGGAAATGGAACTATTACAAGCTGGTACGGAGACGATTGCGGGATTAATACTAATTTCTCAAATCCTGTTATACAAGGAATTAATACATCAAATACGGTTTTAGAGTATAACGATAATGGTGGACAATATGCCAATGTTCGTTTCGAGGTGAGTAATAATTTTGATTTGTCAACTAATTATACATTTTCATTAAAGATTTTTGTCCCAAATAGTGGATTGACGGGAAGCCAAGCAAATCAGGTATCTCTAAAATTACAAGATGGAACTATTGGAGCTCCTTGGTCAACACAGTGCGAGATTATTAAGCCAATATATTTAGATCAATGGCAAACTGTAACATTCGATTTTGAAAATGATAATTACATAAATTTAGATGGAAATTCGCCACCTCCAACACAAAGAACAGATTTTAACAGAGTAGTGATTCAAGTGAATGGAGAAGACAACTACGACTATGTTTTAGCTTATCTCGACGATGTTTTTTACGATGGTACAATACCCATAGATCCGGTTTATAACAATCTGGTTTGGGCAGATGAGTTTGATGTTGATGGACCAATAAATTCTGCCAAATGGTTTCATCAAACACAATTACCTGCAGGTGGAAGCTGGTTTAATGGAGAGGTGCAACATTACACTGATAGAGTTGATAATTCATATGTTGAAAATGGATTGCTAAAAATAATATCGAAAAATGAAACATTTACCGATCAAGGATATACAAAACAATACACTTCTGCGAGATTAAATTCTAAATTTGCTTTTACTTACGGTAAGGTAGAAATTCGAGCAAAATTGCCAAGCGGAGTTGGCACCTGGCCTGCATTATGGATGCTGGGCAAGAATGTTAATGAAAATGGAGCCTACTGGCAAACTCAAGGATTTGGAACAAGTTCGTGGCCTGCCTGTGGCGAAATTGACATAATGGAACATTGGGGCAGTAATCAAAACTATGTTCAAAGTGCGGTACATACACCTTCAAGTTATGGTAGTACTGTAAATTTGGGCGGTCAAACCATTGCAACTGCATCCTCTGCATTTCATATCTATACTTTGGAATGGACGGAAGAAAAATTGGAGTTTAGTTTCGATAATGTTGTGCATTACACTTATAATCCTGCAATACAAGATGCTAATACCTGGCCATTTGATGCGGAACAATACATTTTGATGAATATAGCAATTTTGCCAAATATTACTTCCGGTTTTACAAGTAGCTCAATGGAAATTGATTATGTAAGAATTTATCAGGATAGTGTTATTTCAACAGCCCAATTTGATAAAGTATTAGGTTTGTCATTTTTTCCCAATCCTGTTGCAAATAATTTGACAATTAGTTTAAAGGAAACTATTGAACAAAATGTTACTCTCAGAATATTTAGTAGTGAAGCTAAACTAATTAAAACATATTATAGCGAGATAAAAAATAACAGAATAGAATTGAATGATTTAGGATGTTTAAACAAAGGAATGTATTTCGTTACATTTGATTTAGAAAAAGAACACTATAGTTTCAAAATAATAAAAAAATAGGAACTAATAAGTTTCGGAAACTTGAGCTTAATAATAAGCTTTCTCCGTGAAACAGCTATTACACAAAGTTGCTCAAAGAAGCACAAAGATTAAAAAGGAATTATTTAGAACATGTATCATTATAACTTTTCAGTACATTGATTAGTTACAAAAAATAGTTAAATATAAGTATTAACAAAAAACAGAACAATAATATGAAACTTTTCAGAATTTTAGTAGCCCTTTTCTTTATGGCAAGTGCAACAGGTTTGGCACAAAGTGATACAATTTATTACTTCGATTGTGCCGATTCTATTCCGGGCAACTGGCAAAGCCTTGATAGCACTGGCAACAATTTTAGTTGGGAGCACACATATGTTGGATTGGATGCGGCATATTGCCCACTTTCAAGTTCAAGTTTTAATTCAACAAGTGCCAACAATGGTTGGTTGATGCTTCACTCTGCATACCACAACACCGATTCTACTGGTGGAACTTTAGAGATGGCTGATACTATAATTTACATGAATTCGACTCTTCTATCAGATCCATTTGATTTCAGTAATGAATCGGAGGTTTATGTTTCATTTCAGCATTGGTATCGTACTCTTAGTGCCCCAATGTGGGGTTCTTTCGATATGGCTGTTAGTAATGATGGAATTTCATGGACCACTTTCAATATGAATACTGGTCCGGATTCTCCCGATTCGGGATGGGAAGATAAAGTTGAAATAATTCTAATAGATATCTCAACAATTGCAGCCGGGCAAACTCAGGTTTGGCTTCGTTTTCATTACAATAATCTTGCATGGTATTTTTGGAATATTGACGATATAGCTTTCCTTCGATCTACCCCGCCTTCAGCCATAGAGTCCGATATTATAGCAAATTTTAAAATATTCCCAAATCCTGTCGAGAAAGGAGCTTTTATTAATGTTTTGAATGCCAGAACAGGTTCTACCTACGAATTACTGGATTGTTTTGGAGCAATTGTTTCGAGTGGAAAATTACAAAATTCAAATTCTAAAATCCAACTAAATGGTATTGGTGTCGGAATCTATTTTTTGAATATTAACAATTATGTTGAAAAAATTGTTGTACGCTAAAAGTTTAGCATTCTTAGAAACATACAAAGTCTGATTTTAATTAAAAATACTTTTTAATAGTTTCAATCAGTACTTTTTTATTTATGGGTTTTGCAATATAGTCGTTGCAGCCTGCTTCTATGACTTTTTCGCGATCGCCTGCAAGGGCATATGCTGTTTGTGCAATAATAATAACATCCTTATTAAATTCTCGAATTTTGCGAGTTGCATCGTAGCCATTCATTTCAGGCATTTTCATATCCATAAGGATTAAATCGATGTCGGGATTTTGTTTGCAAACTTCAATTGCCTTAATACCGGTTTCTGCATTTAATACATTTTCATTTTTTAAAACATTTTTGAAGTAAAAGTTTATTAGTTCTTCATCTTCTACGACAAGAATTTTAAGATTGCCAATTTCGTTTTCCTTTTTACTTATTGCAGTATCTTCAGGTTTTTCTTCGAGTGTTTTCTTTTCAGCTTCTATTGGAATTGTAAAATAGAACTGAGAACCTTTTCCTAAGTCAGATTCAACCCACATGTTCCCGCCGAGAGATTCAATAAGTTTGATGGCAACAGAGAGTCCTATCCCTACTCCTTCATAGCGTCTTGTACTATTATCGTCGAGTTGTCTGAAAATATCAAAAATCAGTTTTTTATTATCTTCGCTAATGCCAATGCCAGTATCTTTTACATAGAATTTCAACATTGGTTTTTTGTCAATTATTTCTTCAGTAAAACCATATTCGATATACCCTTCACTTGTAAATTTAAGGGCATTTTTTAGCAGATGAAATATTATTTTTTCCAGCTTTTCAGAGTCAGAATACATTGATATTTTGTCGTAATTTTTACAAGGTTTAAATCTAATATCAATATTGTCTTTTTCAACCTTAATTTGTTCTGCTTTAATTTTTGTATAAATAATATCAATAAATCCGGCGAAATTGAATGTTTCTTTTTGAATTAGCATTTCCTTGCTTTCTATCATTGTAAGGTCAAAGATATCTTCAACAATATTTAGCAGATGATTTCCACTTTTATTAATGGTTTTCCCATAATTAGTAATTTCTTCGATAGGAGAATTTTTATTTAGCAAAAAAGAAAATCCAATTACTGAATTGAGAGGCGTTCGTAATTCATGCGACATTGTGTTCAAAAAAGCAGTTTTCAGATGGTTACTTTCTTCGGCTTTCTCTTTTGCTTTTTTTAATTCAGAGTTTATTCTCTGAATATGTTGCATATTTTTTGACATTTCTTCGTTTAGCACCTGAAATTCTTCATTTTGAGCTGCAAGTTGTTGATTCATAGCTTGCAGTTCTGCTTCAGCTTGTTTTCGTTCGGTAATATCATTTAATGCTGTTACTCGAAGTGTTTTTCCTCCAGTATCCATCATTTTGCCTTGTATTTCGGCATAAAAAGTCGATCCGTCCTTTCTCATTGCAAGCACCTCATACGGTTTTTCATAACCTGAAAGCATATTCTTTATTACTTTATCTCTGTCTTGTGGTGCAATCCAATCGATACCCGGTTTTCCAATAGCTTCGCTTAAAGTATAAGCAAACATCTTTTCGGCAGAATAATTCTGGTCTAAACAAATACCTTTTTCAGATAAAAAAACTGCCTCGAATGGAGCTTCCGATAATGCTTTAAATCGATTTTCGCTTTCTAAAATAATCTTTTCGTCCTTCTTTCTTGTGGAAATATCTTCGAATATTGCAGCAAATTCATCTTCATTTGAACGATACGCATAAATTGAGTAATGAGTACTACTATTTTCGTGAAACATTTCAAAACTAATCGGCTTTCCAGTTTTAACAACATTCCCAAAAGTTGAAAACCATTCTGGTTCTGTTCCGGGGAGCATTTCAGAAACTTTTTTTCCAATTGTAGTCTCCTTTTTTAAATTTGTGAACTTTTCGTAAGCTGCATTCATATCTTTATAGATACAATCTACCATGTCGCCGGATTGGTTGTAAATTGCTTTACAAAAAACTACACCAGAGGACATTCTGTCGAATAAATAATTGTATCTGTCGCAATTTTCAATATTTGTAACTCTTTCGTCTCTATCTTTTTGGATGTTCCCCATAAATTAACCTTTACAATCTAACAATCAAAATTTACATAAAATTTACATTGTTTCATTTATAATTCATTCTAACAATTTTCCAAAGCAAATATTAATTTTTCAATTTGAAATCTTATCAAAACATGGGCTAAAAATATATATATTTTTGAAGTAATATATATTTATTCGTATTTAATAGAAATTTTTAAATATCATCATCTATTCTTTCATGAACCATGCGTTTCCCTTTTTCAGTAATAAACCTTAAATTACCATTTCTTTTTACAATATTTTCAGAATCGTACTGAGAAAACAGTAGTAATGCAATTTTCCGATTTGCATTTATCAAGTCTCTAAACTCTGCAACTGTTAGTCCTTCATTTATAGAAAGTAGTTTATTCAATAAAATGGTTCTACATTTATCCACAATTTTTGAGTACAAATAGTCATTCTCTATCTGATAAAGTTTCCCTGACCTGACAAGAAAATGAAAATATTGACTTAAATCTCTATCTGATATTCCTCGCTTTCTTGCTTGTGGTTTTATTTCCGACATCAGCGGGGTTTGCATTTTATAATTTGATATGACTTTTTCGAGCCAGCTAATTTCTGCTTCAACAAAAACAGGAACCGTGGCTTTATGATTGAATATAATCCATGTTCTGCCAAGCTTTTTTATTAGTCCCTCTTTTTCAACTTTTTTAAGCAAAAGATATAGATACTTAATGCTGGCAAGATTGTCAGAAATTCCTAATTTGCTTTTCAATTCATCGAAAGAAAGACCATATGAAATTAATGGGTTTCTCTTATGAAATGCTTTTATATTTTCTAAAACTAAATTCCAGCATTTGTTATCCTCATTTTTTTCAAAGAGAATAAGTGAATTTTCGTCTTTATAAACTGCTATGTCGAAAAGGCTTTTGCTACTGCAAAAACTAAGAATTTCCTCCAAAGGTTTGTTCAAATTTGAGGTAATATCATCAATTTCAACAGGAATTCTACGTTTTTTTACTTCAATCCTGATTAATTCGCAAATGCTACCTTCGGCAAGTTTTGTAAGGCTATCGATCAATTTTTCGGGTCTTCTCCTGTGGTGCAAGGGTTTTGCGTCTATCACCGAGCCACCGCCCAAAGTTTGGTCAGACGAAGAATTTCTTAGAATATATCTGTCTCCATTCATCAAAACGCAAGCTTTGTCTAAATGTATTTGAATTATAGCATTTTGCTCTGGCATAAGGCTATTTGCATTTATCAAATGAACTCGTGCCTGACATTCGAAAGTGCCCGACAGAAAAATTATTTTCGACCACAAGCTCAATTGTGTATTGTCTTTGAACAATGTAAAATCTGCATCTATTATTTTTGTTGCTTCAATTGTGGAATCGGAAATGATTTTACCTTTCTCGAAATCTCTTTTTTCAATTCCAACAATATTCAGGGCTGCTCTGTCGCCGGCTCTAATTTTGTCGGTGATTTTTCCATATTTCTCAATGCGGCGAATTCTTAGTTCTTTTCCATTGCCAGGTAGCAAAAAAGCAGGTTTAGATATGTCAATTTCTCCATTTACGACTGTTCCGGTTGCAACATTTCCGAAACCTTTTACGCTGAAAAACCTATCGACATTCATTCTGAAAATTTTTCCTTTTTCCCGATTTTCAACTTCCAAACTTATTTTTGCTATGGCATTTTTCAATTTGTCGATTCCATAGCCCGAAATTGAACAAACTTCAACTAAAGGTGCTTTTTCAAGAAAGCTGTTTTTCACGAAATCGTTAATTTCTTCTTTAACTAAAGTTTGCAAATCCTCATTGATTAAATCAATTTTCGTGAGTGCAATTATCCCTTTTTTTATTTTTAGAATTTCGAGAATACTCAAATGTTCTCGCGTTTGGGGCATAATTCCGCTTTCGGCTGCAATCACAAACAAAACAAAATCGATTCCGCTAACTCCTCCAACGGTGGTATGAACAAAATCTTTATGCCCGGGAACATCAATTATTCCGATTGTTTCCTGGTCTGAAAGTTTAAAGCATGAAAATCCGAGATTTATAGTAATGCCTCTTCTTTTTTCTTCTTTATGAGTATCGCAATCGACATTTGTAAGTGCCTTGATAAGTGCCGTTTTTCCATGATCTACATGTCCGGCAGTTCCCATTATCAAATGTCTCATAATTTGCAATTTTTGTATTCAATCTTCAGCCTATATTTTTGTGTTTGTATATCATTTGAATAATAGTTAGCTTTTAAAATAGACTTCGCTAATTGCTTTTGGAATATATTTGAGATCTTCGTCAAATAATGTCAGAAGATTGAATTGAATTTTCCCTTTTTTCAAAACTCCTAATATTGGTGTTTTCAGATTTAATAATTCGTGGTACATTTTTTTCGCAAATGAAATTTCATTAGGCTCCAATTTCGTGGTGTTTTCAATTACAATTGAATAACTATCAATTGAAGTTTCGGGCATTGCACCGCCACCAAATTGCCCTTTGCTTTTTACTATTTCAGAATGAATATTATTTTTCTCTAATTCTTGTTTTATGAAATTTGCATTTTCTAACAATTCTGTTTTTGGTCTCGAAATGATTTTATAAACCAGATTGTTTTGTTCTAATGATTTTTCGTTGAGGTAATATTTGCATGCATTTTCAAGAAAGGCCAAACTTAATTTACCTACTCTCAAAGCCCTCATCATGGGGTTTTTCTTCAGGATATTTATCATTTGCTGATTCCCGGCAATAATTCCGGCTTGAGGTCCTCCGAGCAATTTGTCGCAACTGAAGGAAACCAAATCTATGCCTGACAAAAGTGCTGATTTTACATCCGGTTCGTTTTCTAATGCTGTGTTTTTCATTTGTTTTAAAAGTCCGGAACCCATGTCATAGACTACCGGAATTTTATGTTTTTTGCCCAAGTTTACCAATTCCTCAAGTTTAGCTTCTTCGGTAAAACCTTTTATTTTGTAATTTGATGTATGAATTTTAAATAGTAAAGCTGTGTTTTGCTTAATTGATTTTTCATAATCGCTGATTCTTGTTTTGTTGGTGGTGCCTACTTCAATCATTTTGCAGCCCGATGCCTGCATGATGTCGGGAATCCTAAACGAACCACCAATTTCAATCAGTTCGCCCCGAGAAACTATCACTTCTTTGTTTTTGGCAAAAACATTAAGAATTAGAAGGATTGCTGCTGCATTATTGTTCACTATCAAAATATCTTCTGCACCGGTAAAAAATTTTAACAGCTTGCAAGCATGAATATTTCTATCGCTACGAACTCCTTTTTTCAAATCAAATTCGAGATTGTTATATCCCGATATTACTTTCATTGAGTCATTTATTAATAATTCGCCGAAAGGGACTCTCCCAAGGTTTGTATGAATAATAATTCCTGTGGCATTCACAACAGATTTCAAGCTATTGCTCACCATTGCCAAGGTCTCAAATTCAACCTGTTTTATGATTTCTTCAATTGAAGGTAGCGGCTTCTCTCTTTTGATTTCTTCTCTATAATTCGATATAGTTTTTCGCATTAAATAAATAATCAAATCTCTACCGTATTTTCCGATTAAGGATTTGATAACTTCTGAATTTAACAGAGTATCAATGCCGGGTAAATTTTTATATTTATTCATTATAAAAAATTTGAGTAAACTATGCTCTCTGCCTCTAATTCATCTTATAAATTCTCAATTATTTTCATGTACAATTTACGACTAAATTTATTTATATCAATTATCTTTTTTTATAAGGCTATATTTTAAATGGCCAAAATGTTTTTTGTGACTCTGTCTTTATTTCTAATTATCAATTAGATATGCAGTTTCTTTAGCTTTTCAAAAACCCTTTATTATCTGTTCTTTTTTCATATTTTGTAAATCCATTTTTGTTGCGTTAATATTGATATTCCCAGATCAGATTTAATATTTTCTAATTTGTTTGAAAATCGAATCTTAATGTATTAATAGATTTATCAATTTCTGATCTGATTACTTTTTTATAATCTCGCATATTTGTGAGAGTTTTTGAAATGTGAACATAAATATACTTTGATGAAATTTGAAATTAAAGAATCGGAGCTTGTTATGTATAGTTGTTCATTGTAAATTGCAAATTATTCAAATCATCTTATCAAAATCCATTTTCATTTGTTCTTGTTTTCGGGTTTCTAAAATGTGTAGCGCTTGATTAAATTGAATTGGCTATTGTTGCTAGATATTGTATATTTGGCTATTTTTTAAGTAATTATGAATAAGGTGCTCATATTTACAAGTTTGCATTAATTTGATGAAGTACATAGCTTTCATATTAATTCTTATAATATCTGGGCATTTTTTGATTGCATCTGATACTACTTATTATGCCAATGGACAGATTCATACAATTGTCAAGAAAAATAAGATTGAAATTACTTATTATCAAAATGGAAATCTCAAAATGTTATACAAACCTGACCAAATTATAAGGAAAGGTAAAGTCATTAATTATGATTCTCTAGGATTTTTGACATCCAAGGGTAAAATTATCCTTAATCAATTTGATCATGGTACATGGAAATTCTATGAAAACAAGAAAATCATACGAAAAGAAAAATATAAATGGGGATTAACAGAGAAAGAGTATACAGATAATAATGGGGATAGAGTATTATTTATACTTCAATATGGTTTGATTGCTTACAGAGAACCTTGTAAAGAAGCACAGAAAAGGTTTGGCATCAAATATATTTTAGTTGCAGGTTGTGTGGTGAATCCCAAAATAAAATTTAAAGTTAGAAGATATTATTTTTTGAATCATTATAAACTGATAAGGAAACATGGGGATAATTGGTATAGTGAAATGATGCAATTTTGCTCTGATCTTAACCCAACTTGAGCATTTTTCCAAAATTAATAAAATAATGAAAATTTTATCTATCTGATAATTAGGCATATGACGTTATATAGAATCGTTCTAAATACCATAATATGCAGATATACAGTTATATAAGTAATTGGTGTCC